>NZ_JAKRNG010000021.1:0-45780 GCF_022347125.1 Helcobacillus sp. ACRRO | reverse complement strand
GCCTTCATCGTTCGACTTGCATGTGTTAAGCACGCCGCCAGCGTTCGTCCTGAGCCAGGATCAAACTCTCCATAAAAAAATTTGAAACCCGGCAGAAAACAAACAACCGACGCTGATAAAAAATCTGCGTTCAATTGTCCGAAGAAATCAACTAAAAAATTGATCCTCTGCCAAAAAAACTTTGGCATCAATAAACAGACACACTATTGAGATATCAAACAACTTGCGCACACTGATCGTTACGGCTTGCGCCGCTCGGCCCCAATGGCTACTTCTTCACGATATTCGTGCCGCTCTCGGCACGGGAGATCACTCTACCCGCTTGGCAACTCCTCCGCAAGCCCCTCCGCTATGATCTGCGTCACTGTCTCTGTTCGGCATGGTGCCGCGCTTCGACTGCGTCGCTGTCATCGTTGAGAGGTGAAGCTCTTGGCTTCGGAATCGCTGCCTGAGGAACTTCCGTTCTCCGCGGCAACGAGATGAAACATTACGCGCTCCGGATCGGGCCCGCAAGCCAGCGCCGCGCGAAGGTGCGCTGGATAACAGTGGCAGCTTCGGTTCGGCTGTGCCGCCTGGTGAAACCGCTGGTCAGCGAGTTGCCGGGACGTACCCACGGTGCAGCGCCACGATGCCGCCCGTCAGGTTCCGATACTGAGCCTTCTCCAGGCCCGCATCGAGGAACCAGGACCTGAGACCCTGCTGGTCCGGCCACGCTGCGATCGACTCCGCCAGGTACGTGTACGCAGAGCCGTCCGAAGCCACCGCCGACGCCATTGCGGGCAGCGCCTTCATCAGATAGTTCGAGTACACGTGCCGGAAGACTCGATTGGTGGGCGTGGAGAACTCACACACCACCACACTCCCGCCTGGACGCACCACTCGGGTCATCTCCGCCAGTGCCTTCTGCGGCTGCTGAACATTGCGCAGTCCGAAGGACACCACAGCTGAATCGAAGGAGTCGTCAGCGAATGGGAGCGCGGTCGCATCAGCGCCGATGAAGGTGATGTGGGGCTGGCGGCGCCGGCCCTCCTGCATCATTCCCTCGGAGAAGTCGGACGCGATGACGCGATGGCCAGCGGCAGCAATCGCCGCGGACGAGGTCCCAGTGCCTGCGGCGACGTCCAGAACATCCGAGTGCGGACGCAGATCCAGCGCCTCGACCATGGCACGCCGCCAGCTGCGCACCTGCCCGAAGGCGAGGATGTCGTTGAGCAGGTCGTACCGTCCGGCGATGCCGTCGAACATCGAGGAGACGTCAACGGGCTTCTTCGAGAGGTCAGCGCGGTTCATGCCTCCATCCTGCCTGATCGACGGCGTGCGCCCCGCACGGCGCGCCGATGGCGGACAGGACTGCACCGCTGATGAGTCGACCACCACAATGGGTGCATGAGCAACAGCCAAACATTGACGATCCCCTCGACCCTTCTGCCGACCGACGGCCGCTTCGGCTCCGGCCCCAGCCGTGTTCGACCAGAGCAGATGGCCGCGCTCGATCGCGCCGGCCGTACGGTGATGGGCACCTCCCACCGACAGCCCGCCGTGAAGAACCTCGTCGGCCGAATCCGCCGCGGCCTCACCGACCTCTTCGACGCGCCCGACGGGTACGAAGTCGTTCTCGGCAACGGTGGTGCCACCGCCTTCTGGGACACCGCCGTCAGCTCCCTGATCCGCACTCGCTCGCAGCACGTCACCATCGGCGAGTTCTCCCAGAAGTTCGCCGACGCCGCTGCTGCCGCACCCCACCTGCAGGACCCGTCGGTCATCTCCAGTGCCCCCGGCACCCTCGCGCTGCCGACGGGCGAGGCCGATGTCGACGCCTACGCCTACGCCCACAACGAGACCTCGACCGGCGTGATGAGCCCCATCATCCGGCCGCACAGCGCCACCGATGACCAACTGGTGCTCGTGGACGCTACTTCCGGCGCCGGCGGGCTGAGCGTCGACATCGAGCAGACCGACGTCTACTACTTCTCCCCGCAGAAGTCCTTCGCCGCCGACGGCGGCCTGTGGTTCGCCCTGTGCTCCCCCGCTGCCATCAGCCGTGCCGAGGAGATCGCCGCGACCGACCGCTGGATCCCCCAGTTCCTCTCCTTCACCACCGCCCTCAGCAACTCCCGCAAGGACCAGACCCTGAACACGCCCGCCACCGCCACCCTCCTGCTCATGGCAGAACAGGTGGACTGGATGAACAAGAACGGCGGTCTGGACTTCACAACGGCTCGAACCGCTGAGACGAGCGGTCTGCTGCACCAGTGGGTCGAACGGCGTGACGAACTGACGCTGTTCGTCACGGAGCCTTCGGCCCGGTCGCAGGTCGTCACCACCATCGACCTCGACAGCGCCATCGACGCCGCCGAGGTCACGCGCATTGCGCGCGCCAACGGCATCATCGACATCGAGCCGTACCGCAAGCTCGGCCGCAACCAGCTGCGGATCGCGACGTTCCCCGCGGTCGATCCCTCAGACGTGCAGGCGCTCATCGCAAGCCTCGACTGGGTGCTCGACCAGCTCAGCTGACACCGAAGCACAACCCACAACGGCGGCCCTCTCCCACTCGAGAAGGGCCGCCGTTCTCAGGCGTCGCGGAAGCGGCAGGGCAACAGGGGCGTGTGCCTCAGGAGATCAGGGTCGCCAGTGGATCCCGCAGGAAGTACAGGACGAACATGCCCGCGATGATGTACATCAGCGGATGGATCCGTCGGCCCGCACCCTGGACGAGCTGCAGCAGCACATACACGATGAAGCCGGCGCCCATGCCGACCGTGATCGAGTAGGAGAACGGCATCAGGATGATCGTCAGGAACGCCGGAATCGCCACCGACAGGTCCGAGAAGTCGATGTCCGTCACCTGCGTCATCATCAGGAACCCGACCAGCACCAGCGCCGGCGTCGCAGCCTCGTAGGGCACCAGCGCCACCAACGGCGACAGGAAGACGGTCGCCAGGAAGCACAGGCCCGTCACCACCGACGCGAACCCGGTGCGCGCTCCTTCTCCGACACCGGTCGCGCTCTCCATGAAGCTCGTGGCGGATGACACGCCGCCCACGCCGCCCAGGATCGCCGCAGCAGAATCGGCCACGAGGATCCGCTGCGAATGGGGAACGTCCCCGTCCTCCTGCACCAGCTCAGCCTCTGACGCGACCGCGACCATCGTCCCCATCGTGTCGAAGAAGTCGGCGAGCAGCAGCGAGAACACCACGATGGACGCACCGACCACGCCCAGCGCCGTCACACCGCCGATCGGGTCCGCCTCGAACACCGTGGAGAAGTCAGGCAGAGCGAACGCCGAGAGATCCAGCGCCGGGACGTTCATCGACCAGCCCGTCGGGTTCCCAGAGGACTTGCCGTCCGCCGGAACGAACACACCGATCTTCAGCACCGCTTCCAGCAGCACCGCCACAATCGTCGTGGAGAGGATCGAGATGAGGATCGCCCCGGGCACCTTCTTCACCCACAGCACGATCATCAGCAGCAGCCCGAACACGAACACCGCCGTCGGCCAGCCCTCCAGCGAACCGTTGACGCCCAGCTGCACCGGCACCCCCGTGCCGGAGGTGACGAAGCGGGCGTTGAACAGACCGATGAACGCAATGAACAGGCCCATGCCCACAGCGATCGCCGTCTTCAGGAACCCTGGAACCGCCCGGAACACCGCCCGGCGGAACCCCGTCAGCACCAGCAGCAGAATGATGACGCCTTCGAGGACCACCAACCCCATCGCGCCGCCCCAGGTCATCCCCGGCAGTGCGACCACGGAGTAGGCGAGGTAGGCGTTGAGGCCGAGTCCGGTCGCAAGAGCCAACGGGAACTTCGCCCACGCGCCCATCAGAATCGACGCCACCGCGCCCACCAGAGCGGTGCCCGCAGCGACCGCGGGAAGGTTCGGCTCCGTGCCGCCGCCGAGGAAGTGCCCCGTGGAATCCGGAACCGTGCCGATGATCAGAGGATTCAGCACCACGATGTAGCACATGGCGAAGAACGTCACCACGCCGCCGCGGATCTCGCGGCCCACCGTGGATCCGCGCTCAGAGATGTGGAAGTAGCGGTCAAGCGCGCCGGGGCGCGGCTGCTGGCTGCTGGGTGCGGTCCTGGTGTCCGAGGTGCTCGACATGCCCCCATTCTCACCGATGCGCCCACGGTGCGTGCATGCAGTGACGCCCGCTCACGCAGTCAGCGCGACGGGCATCACAGAACAAGAGCAGTCAGCGCTTCAGCTGGTGCTCCTCGGAGAACCGGTAGTAGTCAGCGAGCTCCAGCTTCGCAGCGGCCTCATCGTCGATCACGAGGACCACGTCAGGATGCATCTGCAGCGCAGAGCCCGTCCAGCGGGAGGACACGGAGCCCTCCACGCACTGCGCGATGGCCTCCGCCTTATTGCTGCCCGTTGCGGTCAGCACGATGCGGCGCGCCTCCAAGATGGTGCCGATGCCCTGAGTGAGGACGTGGACCGGAACGTCCTCCTTCTTGTCGAAGAAGCGGGCGTTGTCCTCGATCGTCTGCTCCAGCAGCACCTTCACGCGAGTCCGGGAGGCCAGGGAGCTGCCCGGTTCGTTGAAGGCGATGTGTCCGTCGGTCCCGATGCCGAGGAGCTGCAGGTCGACGCCGTCGGCAGCGCCGATGGCGGCGTCGTACCGGGCGGCTTCGGCGACGGGGTCCTCGGCGTCACCGCGCGGGGACTGCACCGCGGAGTCCTCGATGTCGATGTGGTCGGTGAGGTGCTCACGGATGAACCGGGCGTAGCTCTGCGGGTGGTCGGCGTCCAAGCCGACGTACTCATCCAGCATGAACACGCGCGTGCCGGCGAAGCTGAGGCCCTCCTCCCGATGGCGGCGGATCAGCTCGGTGTAGCTGAGCACCGGCGACGACCCGGTGGCCAGGCCGAGTGTGGCACCGGATTCTCCGGCACCGCGCACAACGGCCTCGATCTGGTCGGCGACTGTGCGGGCGGCGTCCTGGGGTGTCTTCTTGATGATGACGCGCACGGCGTTCCTTCCGATGGGAATGGCGGGGACAGGATTGGGGCGGGGACACAGCAGCGCTCGCCTCCGCGGTCGCGGCGACGAGCGCTGCCGTGCACTGTTCACCGAGGAGACACCCTCGGTGCGGACGTCACTTCTTCTTCGGCGTCGACGCGGCGGCGAGTTCGAAGGCGCGGCGCGGATCCGTGGACTCCGGGATGCCGAGGATGTCGCGGTTGCCGATGGCGTTGGTCGCCCATCCGGCGATCACCGCGGCCTTGCGCGCGAAGGTCGGCATGGCGTACACGTGGTAGGCGCGGGCTGCTGCCCAGGCCGGCAGGCCCTTCAGTTCGATGGTCTTGCCGCCGATGAACAGTTGACCGACGCCCTTGTACATGCCGAGCGTGGCGACGGTGCCGAGGTTCTTGTGGAAGTAGTCCACCAGGGGACGGCCGTCGATGTCGCGGACGATGTTGTCGGCGAGGCGGACAGCCTGACGCTGAGCGTGCTGCGCGTTCGGGGGGCAGACCTTGCCCTCGCCGGAGGCGAGGTCCGGAACCGTGGTGCAGTCGCCCGCGGCGAACACGTTCTCCAGCGGACCGTTCTCGCCCTTGACGCGCAGATCGGCCATGCAGTCGAGGCGGCCGGTCTGGTTCAGCGGCAGGTCCGAGTTCGCCAGCACCGGGTTCGGCTTGATGCCGGCGGTCCAGACGATGAGGTCCGAGGCGAACTCGTCACCGTCGGAGGTCTTCACGATGCCGTCCTCGCAGGAGTTGAGGAAGGTCTCGAGCTTGACCTCGATGCCGCGCTCACGCATGTCCTTCAGAGCGAACTTGCCGAGGTCGTCGCCGACCTCGGGAAGGATGCGGCCCATCGCCTCGACGACCACGAATCGGACGTCCGACGGGTGCAGGTCCGGGTAGTAGCGCAGGGCGGCGCGGACCATGTCCTGCGCCTCTGCCACAGCCTCGCCGCCGGCGAAGCCGCCGCCCACGAAGGTGAAAGTGAGCAGGCGCTTACGGGTCTCGGCGTCCTTCGTGGAGGCTGCCTCCGCGAGGTTCGCGAGGATGCGGTCGCGCACAGCGATGGCCTCTTCGACCTGCTTGAAGCCGATGGCGTTCTCCGCCAGCCCGGGGATCGGCAGGGTGCGCGGAACAGCGCCCAGGCCGATCACCAGGTAGTCGTAGTTGATGGAGACCGCGACATCGTCATCGGTCTTCACCTGGACCGAGCGGTCCTTGTGGTCGATGCGGTCGACGGTGCCGGTCACAACCTTCGCACCCTTGAGCACCTTGCGCAGCGGAGCGAGGACGTTGCGCGGGTCGATGGCGCCGGCGCCCACCTCAGGCAGGAACGGCTGGTACGTGAGGTACGGGCGGGAGTCGACGACGGTCACGGCCGCGTTGGAGCCGAGCTTCTTCGTCAGCTCCGAGGCCACGTTCATGCCGACGGTGCCGCCGCCGAGGATGAGGACATGGGGCTTGGATGCATTGGTGTTCATGGCTTTAAGGCTAGTCCTGTTCTTCTGATCGTTCCATGTGGGATGTGTGAGGTGTCAGTCAGTCTGCGCACCCGTCGGCGCGCTCGTTCGAGGCGCCGGCTCCGCCTCCGCGACCCGCAGTCGCCGCAGGGCGCTGAGGGCGATGCCGTCGAGGATGTCGTGTTCGCTGGTGACGGCGACGGAGACGTAGCCTTCAGCGGCGACGCGGCGCAGGATCCGCGCCCAGACGAGGGCTCCGGCACCGATGACGTCGACGCGGCCCGGGTGGATGTACGCCATCTGCTCCCGCTCGGCGCGCGGGGTCCGCGCCATCTCCTCGCACAGCTCGGCGAAGCGCTCCACATCAGTCTCGGCGCCGTGGATCGCATCCGGTTCGTACTGGTCGAGGCCCAGTGCATGCGCTGTCATCGTGGTGACGGTGCCGGCGACGCCGACCAAGGAGCGCACGCGGGAGAGGTCGATCTCGGTGGCGGTGTCGAGCATCTCGTCGATGTCCCGCTCTGCAGCGCGGATCGCGTCCTCACTCGGTGGGTCGTCCTGCAGATGGCGCTCCATGATCCGCACGGACCCGATGTTCAGGGAGACCTCCGCCTCGGGCTCCTCAGCACCGATGATCAGTTCGGTGGAGCCGCCTCCGATGTCCACCACGAGGGACGGGGCTTCCGGCGCCGACGGGAGCGAAGTGACCGCGCCCTGGAAGCTGAGCGTCGCCTCCTCAGCACCGTCGATCACTTCGGGGTCGATGCCGAGGATCGAGCGGACGCCGCGGACGAAGTCGTCGCGGTTGGAGGCATCGCGGGTGGCGCTGGTGGCGACGAAGCGCACCGCGGCGGGGGCCACCCCTGCGGCGTCGATCCTCTGCTTGTAGGACCGCAGCGCCTCCAGCGTGCGGTCGATCGCTTCGGGGTCGAGGACGCCGGTGCGGTCCACGCCGTAGCCGAGCCGCACGATCGTCATGGTGCGGTCGATGTCGGTGAGTGCTGGACCACCGGGTCGGTCGGGATCGTCGGCGGCATCGGCGATGAGCAGACGAATGGAGTTGGTGCCGCAGTCGATCGCTGCGACCCGGTCGGTGGGCCGGGTGCCGTCGGCCTCCCACTCAGCGGTGACCGACGCCGGCGTGTCCTCACAGCGACAGCGCTCAATGCTGGCGCTCTCGGCGATCTGCTCGAGGACCCGGTCGCCATAGGGATTCAGCCCCGGACCCTCTGCGAGGGCGTGACCGGCGAGGGCGTGCAGGCACTTCACGCGCTCGGGCATGCCGCCGCACGAGATCCCCCGGATCTCCTCCACATCGCCGAGCTCATCGCGGCGCTCAAGGAAGTGCTCATGGGCGCGCCGGTGCTTCCGCTGCGCCTCCGGATCGCCGGCGAGCTCCTCCGTCCACTCGGCGAGGGTGCCGGTGGCCTCAACGCGGGAGATCTCCTCCACCAGCGACGGCAGCGTCAGGTAGAAGGAGGTGGGGAACGGGGCGCCGCTCGGCAGGCGCGGCAGAGTGCGCACCACCGCGGGTGCACCGCAGGCGCACCGGCGGGCGATCGACACGACCCCGCGCATCGTGCGGCCCAGCTGGCGGGACATGATCTCCATGTCGAGCGCAGTGGCGGGGCTCTCGAACGGCATCGGGTCGAGGGTCATTCGGTGTCCTTCGGGTCAGAGGAATCGGAAGTGGGCTCGTTCGAGCCGCCGGAATCGGACGCGGGGGCCGGCGCGGGCTTCTTCGGGTGATCGTCCGCAGCCGACGGCTTCTCCGGCGGCGCGGCCTGCGAGGCCCCGACCATCGAATCCCACAGAGTGCCGTACCAGGCGGTCTCGTGGGCCTTCTGTTCGCGCCGCTCCGCAGTGGTCATCGGGATCTCCTCACCGGAGGTGTCGGTGAGGCGGTACTGGGTCTCACCGGGCCAGACGAACAGCAGCCGCTCACGGGCCTGCGCGGCCACGAAGGTGGGGTCGTCCCACCGGGCGACCTGCGCTTCGAGGTCGTCCAGCTGCTGCTGGCGGTTGCGGATCTGCGCCTGCATCTGGGCGAGTCGCTGCTCCTGCGCCACATAGTGGTTGACCGACGGGACGAGCGCGGCCAGCGCCAGAACGATCACCGTGATCAGCACCAGGCTGCGCTTGGTGATGCCGAGTGCGTGCTCGCCGACGCGGCCCGCGGTCCGCGAGGCGCGGCCAGTGCGCTGCCGGGCAGCAACGGCGGTGCCGCCCGAGGCGGGTGCGGAACGGGCCGACGCCGCGGGACGCGATGTGCTGCGAACGCGGGCGGAGTTCGCGGCACCGTGACGGGGCGCGGCACCGGGGCCGACGGAGGTTGCGCGCTGGTTCTGCTCCTCTCGCCGATCCCCGGACTGGGGGCGGCGGGGCGCCCTCGGCCGGGAGCTCGGGTTCGATGAAGCGGGGCGCCTCGCCGACGGCGAAGCGCCCTGCCCCTCAGGTGTGCGATCAGGCACGGAAGCGCGGGAATGCCGATGCGCCCGCGTACACCGCTGCCTCGCCCAGCTCATCCTCGATGCGGATGAGCTGGTTGTACTTGTTGACGCGCTCGCCGCGCGCCGGGGCACCGGTCTTGATCTGGCCGGAGTTCAGGGCCACGGACAGGTCCGCGATCGTGGTGTCCTCGGTCTCGCCGGAACGGTGGGAGATCATCGAGGTGTAGCCGGAGCGGGTGGCGAGCGCCACTGCATCCAGGGTTTCGGTCAGGGTGCCGATCTGGTTCACCTTCACCAGCAGGGAGTTCGCAGCCCCCTCACGGACGCCGCGCTCCAGGCGCTCCGGGTTGGTGACGAACAGGTCATCACCGACGAGCTGCACCCGATCGCCGAGCTTCTGGGTGATGGCCACCCAGCCGTCCCAGTCCTCCTCGTCCAGCGGGTCCTCAATGGACACCAGCGGGTAGGCGGACACGAGCTCGGCATAGTAGTCCACCATCTCCTCGGCCGTGCGGGCCTGTCCCTCGAACCGGTAGGAGCCGTTCTCGTAGAACTCGGATGCGGCGACGTCCAGCGCCAGCGCAACCTCCCTGCCGGGCTCGTAGCCGGCAGCGCGGATCGCGTCGACGATGAGGTCGAGCGCTTCGCGGTTCGAGTCGAGGTTCGGGGCGAAGCCCCCTTCGTCACCGAGGCCGGTGCTGAGGCCGCGCTCCTTCAGAACCGCCTTGAGCGCGTGGTACACCTCGGCGCCCCAGCGGACGGCTTCGGTGAACGTCTCGGCGCCGATCGGAGCGATCATGAACTCCTGGATGTCCACGTTGGAGTCCGCGTGGGAGCCGCCGTTGAGGATGTTCATCATCGGCACGGGCAGCAGGTGCGCGTTCGGGCCGCCGATGTAGCGGTAGAGGGGCAGCTCGGCGACGTCGGCAGCGGCCTTCGCCACCGCCAGGGACACGCCGAGGATGGCGTTCGCGCCGATCTTGCCCTTGTTGTCGGTGCCGTCGATGTCCAGCATGATCGAGTCGATGGCGCGCTGGTCGGCGACGTCCAGCTCCACCAGCTGCGGGCCGAGATCGGAGCGCACAGCAGCGGCGGCGTCCTTCACGCCCTTGCCGAGGTAGCGGCCCTTGTCGCCGTCACGGCGCTCCACTGCTTCGAACTGGCCGGTGGAGGCACCCGAGGGGACCTGGGCGAGGTACTCGAAGCCGTTGTCGAGACTGACCACGACCTCCACGGTCGGGTTGCCGCGCGAATCCAGGATCTCGCGGCCGCGCACGTCGGTGATGAATGCCATTGACAGGTCTCCTTCGTCGAGGGTGAAAGGTCGCTGGTCGGCGTTGACCCGCGGGGACCATTCTAGGCGAGGTGATCGGGACTGACTGAGCGCGCAGTCCCAACTGAGTCGATCAGTCGGTTCAGTCGGCGCAGAGCGGATTCCGGATCCCGGTCGTGCTCCTCAGCGCGGACCACCACCGCCAGCAGATCCAGAGCATCCAGGGTGATCGCCGCCTCAGGATCGGTCGGCGCGGCGGACTCGGCGGCGATGCGCACCTGCTCCAGATGCTCGAGGATGCCCGGCAGTTCACCGCCGGTGCGGGCCCGCTGGATCAGTTTGAACGCCGCCTGCAGCGCGGGCAGGGCCGACGGGATCCCCTCCCCCAGATGGCTGCGGGGCTTCTCCGCGGACTTCACCGCGTGCCACTGGTCGACCACGTCCTGCACCGTGCCGACCTCCGTGCGCTCGTCCTCGGGTGCGAAGACATGCGGATTGCGGCGGTACATCTTCCGGTTCAGTGATCGGGCCACGTCGTCCAGGGTCCACGGGCTCGCGCTCTCCATGCCGATGCGCGCATGGAACACGAGCTGGAACAGCAGGTCCCCGAACTCCTCCACCGCCGTGGGACCATCCGGATCCGGTCCTTCCAGCTCGTCGAGCACTTCGAAGGTCTCCTCCAGGAGGTACCTGGCGAGGCTCTGGTGCGTCTGCTCAGCGCTCCACACATCGCCGCCGGGGCTGCGCAGCGCATGCATGATCCGCACCGACTCCACGACCGCGCTTCCCGGGGCAGTGGGAGAGGCGAAGCGGACATCCGCATCCAGGCGGCGCCCCAGGCGCGCCTCCAGCGCATCCAGCAGCGCTGTGGGGCCCGGCAGGAAGGGGTGCTCGGAGTCGATCAGCAGGACGAGAGGGTCATCAGTGGCGCTCCCGTCGGCCTCCCCCTCCCCCGCCAGCAGGCCGACGAGGCCGTCGATCAGCGCGGCAGCGGAGCGCGCATCCAGCGGGTGGGCCTCCACCCCGGCCTCCCGCAGGTGCGCCTCCCAGGAGTCCGCGGCGATGGAGCCGACGGCGACCCGGCCGGCCGACCGCAGGCAGTCCCAGCCGGCGGCGGTCAGCAGGCCGGCCGCATTCAGCGGCGACACCGGAAGCATCACCAGTTCGCTCATCGTGCGGCCCCCACGGTGCCCGGAGCCTGAGCGGTCTCAGCGATGGCGCTGTCCGGGCGCAGAACGGCGATGACCGTGCGGCACCAGTCGAGCAGGTCGTCGTCCACGAGGCCGGTGCCGCCGATCCGCTTGGTCTGCGGGTGCGGGATGAGGACCAAACGGGTCGCCGGTTTGATGAGTGTGCCGGGGAACAGACGCTTGAGGCGCATCGCAACCGAATCCGGCACCTCGAGATGACCGAAGCGGATCATCCGGCCCTGCACCTGCACCTCGTCGATCTCCGCCTCGATGCAGTCCAGGCGGAAGCGCGCCACCGTGAACAGCAGAGCGACCTCGGGCGGCATCTCGCCGTACCGATCGGTGAGCTCCTCCCGAACGCTCTCCAGCTCCTCGGTGCTGACGGCCTTCGACAGCTTCGAATACGCCTCCAGGCGCAGCCGCTCCGATTCGATGTAGTCGAACGGGATCCGGGCGTTCAGCGGCAGCTCCACCTTCGCGTCCCGGCGCACCGGGGCACCCGTGCCCTTGAACGCATTCACCGCCTCGCCGACCATGCGGACGTAGAGGTCGAAGCCCACACCGGCGATGTGGCCGGACTGCTCACCGCCGAGGAGGTTGCCTGCGCCGCGGATCTCGAGGTCCTTCATCGCCACCTGCATGCCGGCACCCAAGTCGGAGTGGGTGGCGAGAGTGGTGAGGCGGTCGTGGGCGGTCTCAGTGAGCGGCTTGTCGCCGCGGTACAGGAAGTACGCGTAGGCGCGTTCCCGGGACCGGCCCACCCTGCCGCGCAGCTGGTGCAGCTGCGAGAGGCCGAACCGGTCGGCGTTCTCCACGATCAGCGTGTTCGCGTTGGAGATGTCCAGGCCGGTCTCCACGATGGTGGTGCACACCAGCACATCGAACCGCTTCTCCCAGAAGTCGAGGATCACGCGCTCCAGCTGCGCTTCGTTCATCTTGCCGTGCGCCACTTCGACCCGGGCATCCGGCACCAGCTCACGGATCTTCTGCGCGGTGCGGTCGATGTCCTCCACCCGGTTGTGGATGTAGAACACCTGCCCCTCGCGCAGCAGCTCGCGACGGATCGCCGCGGCGACCTGCTTGTCCTCCTGTGCGCCCACATAGGTGAGGACGGGGTGACGCTCCTCGGGCGCGGTCGCCAGAGTGGACAGTTCGCGGATGCCGGTGACGGCCATCTCCAGGGTGCGCGGGATCGGTGTGGCCGACATCGACAGCACATCGACGTTGGCGCGCAGCGCCTTCAGCGTCTCCTTGTGCTCCACGCCGAAGCGCTGCTCCTCATCGACGATGATCAGGCCCAGGTCCTTGAAGCGCACCTGGCCGGTGAGCAGACGGTGCGTGCCGATGACGACATCGACGGAGCCGTCGAGGAGGCCCTCCACCGTGGCATCCGACTCCGCCTTCGCCTGGAAGCGCGACAGGCCCCGCACCGTGACGGGGAAGCCGGCGAAGCGCTCGGTGAAGGTGTCCACATGCTGCTGCGACAGCAGGGTGGTGGGAGCGAGCACAGCGACCTGTTTTCCGTCCTGGACGGCTTTGAACGCCGCACGGACCGCGATCTCCGTTTTGCCGAATCCGACGTCGCCGCAGATCAGGCGATCCATCGGGATCGGGCGCTCCATGTCCTTCTTGACCTCGTCGATCGTGGACAGCTGATCGGGCGTCTCCGTGAACTCGAACGCGTCCTCCAGCTCCTGCTGCCAGGGGGTGTCCGGACCGAAGGCGTGCCCTTCGGACGCCTGGCGGGCGCTGTACAGACGCACCAGTTCGTCGGCGATCTCCCGGATCGCCTTGCGGGCCTTCGACTTGGTCTTCGACCAGTCGCTGCCGCCCATCCGGTTGACGCTCGGCGACTCCCCGCCGACGTACTTCGTGATGTGCTCCAGCTGGTCGCTGGGCACGTACAGACGATCACCCGGCTGTCCGCGGCGTGACGGCGCGTACTCGATGACGAGGTATTCGCGGGTGGTCCGTTTGCCCGCCTGGCCGACGGTGCGGCTGGTGAGCTCCACGAACCTGCCGACGCCGTGGTGGTCGTGCACCACGAAATCCCCCGCCTTCAGCTGCAGCGGGTCCACTGTGACGCGGCGCTTGGACGCCAGGCGACGCTCCGAGCTGCGGCGCGCCCCGGACTTTCCGGTGAGGTCGCGTTCGCACATCACCATGATCTGCTCCGACTCCAGCACCACGCCTTCGGTGATGGGGCCGGTGGTGATGAGCAGCTGGCCCTCGGCCGGTTCCTCGTCGAGGGTCTCGGTGAACTGCGCGGTGACGTCGGCGTCGCGCAGGCTCTCCGCGAGGTGGCGGCCGGTGCCGGCGCCGGCCGTGGTGATGAGCAGGCGCCAGCCGTCGGTCTGCCGGCGGTGGAGATCTCGCGCCGCCTGGGCGGTCGATCCGCCGTAGCCGGGGTGGGCGGCTGCGGCGACGGTGATGTCGGCGTCGATGCCGAACGGGGCGGCGGTGGTCAGTGGGATGCCGCGCCGGCGGAAGATCTCCTGCAGCGCGTCGATGTCGAGGAAGCTGGCCTCGTCCACATCGATCGGCACTGCGCCCTCACCAGCGGCGCTGGACCACGCGGCGGCGAGGAACTCCCCGGTGGTCTGCACCAGTTCGTCGGCTCGGGCGCGGACGCGCTCCGGCTCCAGCACGAGCACGCGGGAGCGCTCCGGCACCGTCTCGGCGACGGACTCCATCCCGTCCACCAGGACCGGGCTGAGGGACTCCATGCCGTCCACGGCTATGCCGTCGGCGATCTGGGTGAGCATGTCCGCGAGGCCCGGCAGCTGCTGGGCCATCTCGCGGGCACGTCGGCGCACATCGTCGGTCAGGAGGATCTCCCGACAGGCGGGGGCGTGCAGCTCGGTGAGTTCGGCGTCCAGGGAGCGCTGATCGGCGACGGAGAAGAAGCGCATCTCGTCGACGTCGTCGCCGAAGAACTCGATGCGGACCGGGTGGGGCTCCGTCGGCGCGAACACGTCGAGGATGCCGCCGCGCACGGCGAACTCGCCGCGGCGCTCCACCATGTCGACCCGGACGTAGGCGGCGGCCGCCAGGTCGTCCACCAGCTGATCCATCGGGTAGGCGTCATCGCGGACGATGCGCACGGGCCGCAGGTCGCCGAGGCCCTTCGCCATCGGCTGCATCAGGGCGCGCACCGGCATCACCAGCACGCTCAGCGGGTCGGTCTCCTGCGGGTGAGCGAGCCGGTACAGAGTGGCGAGCCGCGTCGCGACCGTATCCGAGCGCGGCGAGAGCCGCTCATGCGGGAGGGTCTCCCACGCGGGCAGCAGGGCCGCGGGGGCCGACGGGGCCAGCGCCTGCACCTGTGCGAGCACGTCCTCGGCTTCGCGGGTGGTGGCGGTGACGATGATCAGCGGCTGATCGGTGCCGGCGGAGCTCGCCGCTTCCGCCGCGATGAAGGGATGCATGCCCTGCGGGGCGGTGATGCTGATGGACTGCGAGGCGCTGAACGCCTCCCCGATGCGCTGCAGGTCCGCCGAGCGGCGGACCAGGTCCAGGGCGTGGCCGAGGCTCACGGGCGGATCGCCTCCCGCTGGTGGAATTCGTTCTGGGCGGACAGCAGACCGTGCAGTGCGAGGTGCTCGGCGGCGTTCGCACCGTCGATGAGGAGGTCGTCCAGCACCTTCCGCTCGGCGGCGGAGAATCGTGAGAGGACGTGGTCGGCGGTGTCCTGGCCGCGGTGCGGGCGCCCGACGCCCAGCCGCACTCGCAGGTAGTCGCGCGTGCCGAGCGCACGAGTGATGTCCCGCAGGCCGTTGTGCCCGCCTTCGCCGCCGCCCTGCTTGAGGCGGACCGTGCCGAACTCGGTGTCGATCTCGTCATGCACCACGATCACGTGGTCGGGGTCGATGCCGTAGTACTGGGCGAGCGAGCTGACCGGGCCGCCGGAGACGTTCATGAAGCTGGTGGTCTTGGCGAGGACCGCGCGCACCCCTTGGCCGGGCAGGCCGAGCCGGCCTTCGATGACCTCCGCGGCGGCGCGCTTGGCGCTGCTGAAGCGGCCTCCGGCGCTGCCGGCCATCACATCCAGGCACATGTGGCCGATGTTGTGGCGGGTCTGGGCGTACTGGGGGCCCGGATTGCCGAGGCCCACGATCAGAACTGTGCTGCTCACCGTTTTTCCATCCTTCGCGCGTCGGTCCACAGAGTACAGGGGCGCCGTGCCTGTCGGCACGGCGCCCCTGCGGGTGTCAGAAGAGGATCACTCCTCGTCGGAGTCCTCGGCGTCCTCGGAGGACTCCTCGCCCTCAGCGGCCTCCTCGCCCTCGGCGTCCTCGGCCTCCGGGGTCTCGAGGTCGGCCTCGTCGACCTGCGGCACCTCAACGGAGACCACGAGCGCCTCAGCGTCGGTCACCAGCTCCGCACCCTCGGGCAGGGTGAGGTCGCCGGCGAAGATCTGGGTGCCCTCCTCGAGGCCCTCCACGGAGATCTCGATGACCTCGGGGACCTTGAGAGCGTCCACCAGAATAGTGAGGTCGTTGAGCTCCATGATGTGGGTGGCCGGCGACACCGGCTCGCCCTCGACCTGGAACGGAATGTCCACCTCGACCTTCTCGCCGCGCTTGACGACGATCAGGTCCAGGTGCTGGATCTCGCGACGCACGGGGTGGCGCTGGATGTCCTTGATCAGGGCGAGCTTGGTCTTGCCGTCCGGCAGCTCGAGCTCGATCAGGGCGTTGGAGTTACGGGCGATCAGAGCGGTGGCGTGGTACGGAAGGACCAGGTGGACCGGGTCCATCTCGTGGCCGTACAGCACAGCGGGGATCGCGTTGTCGCGGCGGATGCGGCGGGCAGCGCCCTTGCCGAAGTCTTCGCGGCGCTCAACCTTGAGGTTCTCTGCCATGGGATTCTCCTTGTGAAGGTGCGGAGGCGACTCAACGCGACACAAGGCGCCCACGAAGACGTGGACTGGCTATGGTCACCGCGTCGATCACGGAGAGCAGGCGCTCTCCCTCGCCGAAGTTCTCCAGAAGTCTACCGGCGCCGCCGGCTGAGGGCCAGGACTCCAGCCGGGAAGCCGGGTGACGTTCAGCACCCGTCGGTCCACCGGGCAGGCGCGCACAACCCTCCCGGCAGCCATCTCGCGTGCTGTCCATGATGGCGCATCGCACCCGCTCGGAACCGCACCGGCGAGGAATTCGATGAGACCGCTCAGAAAAGGACACTGGTCCCTTTTTTGGGTCTTTCACAGGGATACGGTGGAACCGACTTCAGAGAAGACGCCACTCCAGGAAGCAGAAGAATAGGGATTCGCCAGAAAGGCCCTGCGATGACTGCCCCGACCGCACCCCGCAATCTCCACCCCACCGACTCGACAGCCGCTCTCACCGGTACGGACGAGCGCCGTGGCGTCGCATCCTGGATGTTCCCCGCGGCAGGTGTGCTGCGCATCCTGACCGGTTTCGTGTTCCTCTGGGCATTCTTCGACAAGCTGTTCGGCCTCGGCGTCGGCACCGAACCGGGGAAGTCGGTGCTGAACGGCGGCAGCCCCACCACCGGATTCCTCACGCACGCAGTTCCAGCAGGAAATCCCCTCACCGGCGTGTGGAATGCCCTGGTGTCGATCAATCCGTTCACCGACATCCTGTTCATGGCCGGGCTTCTGGGCATCGGTGCGGCACTGATGCTCGGGATCGGCATGAAGGTCGCCACCATCAGCGGCGTGGCGATGTACCTGTTCATGGCGCTGGCGGCGTACCCGTTCGGCACCAACCCGTTCGTTGATGACCACGTGCTGATGGCACTGGTGCTGATCGTCCTGCTGGGCGTCGGCGCTCAGGACCACCTCGGCTTCGGCCGGAAGTGGGCACAGATCGTCGGTGAGGATTCGTGGCTCCGCTGAGCCCGGTCCCACCGGTCCCCCGGGGCTGACACCGCCCCGTCAGGGCCTCGGAGCTGCGAGGAGGGACGCGGCTCCGAGGCCCTTCTTCATGCTCTCCCAGCACCTCGAACACAAAGGCGCGGACGGTGGAGGCCGTCCGCGCCTGGTGCGCGCTCACCGCTTCCCCGTGCCCGGGGCGAGCGGCAGGACCGATCAGACGTCGCCGTCGAACAGGCTCGTCACCGAGCCGTCATCGAAGACCGCGCGGATCGCACGGGCCAGCAGCGGTGCGATCGACAGCTGTGTGAGAGTCTCGAACTTCTTCTCCTCCGGGATCGGGAGTGTGTTGGTGCAGATGACCTCGCGGATGTCCGCGTTGCGCAGACGCTCGGTGGCGGGGTCCGAGAAGATCGGGTGGGTGGTCGCCACCACGACGGAGTTCGCGCCGTTCTCCTTCAGCGCCTCGACTGCCTGCACGATGGTGCCGGCGGTGTCGATCATGTCGTCCACGAGGATGCAGGTCTTGCCGCTGACATTGCCGATGACGCGCTTGGCCACTGCCTGGTTCGGCTTCTTCGGGTCACGGGACTTGTGGATGAAGGCCAGCGGCACGCTGCCGAGCACCTTCGCCCACTTCTCCGCGACGGCGATGCGGCCGGCGTCCGGGGAGACCACGCAGAGGTCCTCATCGCCGTAGTGCTCCTTGACGTAGCCGGACAGGATCGGCATGGCCATCAGGTGGTCGACGGGACCGTCGAAGTAGCCCTGGACCTGAGGGGCGTGCAGGTCCACCGAGATCATGCGGTCGATGCCGGCGGTGCGGTACAGGTCGGCGACCAGGCGGGCGGAGATCGGCTCGCGGCCGCGGTGCTTCTTGTCCTGGCGCGCATACGGGTAGGACGGAGCGATCGCGGTGATGCGCTTGGCGCTGGCGCGCTTGAGGGCATCGACCATGATCAGGTGCTCGACCAGCCAGTTGTTGAGCGGCGCCGGGTGCGCCTGGAGGACGAAGACGTCCGCACCTCGCACGCTTTCGCCGTAGCGCACGTAGATCTCGCCGTTGGCGAAGTCCCAGGCGTCCATCGGCAGGAGGTCGATGCCGAGCTCGCTCGCGACTTCCTGAGCGAGCACGGGGTGCGCCCGGCCCGCCGCAAGCACGAGGTGCTTCTCACCCTTGGTGCTGATGCCGCTCATTTCTTCTCCTCAGTTCCGTTCTCGGTGGATGTGTCGGTCGGCGTGGAGTGCGATGCACGAGCCGCTGCGGCGGCATCGGCTGCCGCGGTGCCGGCGCGGTTCTTCAGGGTCCATCCTTCCAGCGTACGCTGGGAGACGGTGTTGATGGCGAGGTCACCGGGGGCGACGTCCTCCAAGACGGTGGTGCCGGCGCCGGTGGCGGCGCCGTCGCCGATGGTGACCGGAGCGATGAGCACGTTGTCGCTGCCGACGCGCACATGCTTGCCGACCACGGTGCGGTGCTTGTTGACGCCGTCGTAGTTGGCGAAGATCGTGGCTGCGCCGATGTTGGTGCCCTCACCGATCTGGGCATCACCCACGTAGGACAGGTGCGGCACCTTGGCGCCGTCGCCGATCTGCGCGTTCTTCGTTTCGCAGAAGCCGCCGATCTTGCCGGCGGCGCCGAGCACGGTGCCGGGTCGGAGATAGGTGAAGGGGCCGACGGAGGCGCCCTCACCGATGGAGGCTCCGCTGCCGTGGGTGCGGACCACGCAGGCGCCGTCGCCGACGGTGATGTCGGTGAGCGTGGAGTCGGGGCCGATCTCGCAGTCCGCGCCGATGGCGGTGGTGCCGTGCAGTTGGACGCCGGGGCGGATGACGGTGTCGGCGCCGATGGTGACGGTGCTGTCGATCCAGGTGGTCTCCGGGTCCACGATGCCGACGCCGGCGCGCATGTGGCGCTCCAGGATCCGTCGGTTCATCTCGCGGGCCAGCTGGGAGAGCTGTACGCGGTCGTTGGCGCCCTCGACCTGGTCGATGTCGTCGATCGGGTGAGCGGAGACGCGGTGGCCGAGCTCCCGGGCGATGCCGAGGACATCGGTCAGATACATCTCGCCCTGGGCGTTATCGGTGGTGACGCGGGCGAGCGCGGTGCGCAGGAGGTCGAGGTCGAAGGCGTAGATGCCGGAGTTGATCTCCGTGATCGCGCGCTGCTCCTCGGTCGCGTCCTTGTGTTCGACGATGCCGAGGACGTCGCCGCCGTCGGACTCGCGCAGGATGCGGCCGTAGCCGGTGGGGTCCTCGAGGTGAGCGGTGAGGACGGAGACCTTGGCGCCGGAGCCGGCGTGCGCTTCCATGAGTGCGCGGAGGGTGTCGCCCTGCAGGAGGGGGACGTCGCCGTAGGTGACGAGGACGGTGCCGGTCTCCGCGGCGACCTGCTCGAGGCCGCACTGCACGGCGCGCCCGGTGCCGGGGATCTCGTCCTGGTCGGCGATCTTCACCTGGGGTGCGTGCTCGGCGAGATGGCCGACCACCTGCTCGCGTTCGTGCCGCACCACGGCGACGACCTCTGGGGTGCCCGTCTCACCGGCCGCGCCGATGGCGTGCACGAGCATCGACTGCCCGCACACGGGGTGGAGGACTTTCGGAAGCTTGGACTTCATTCGAGTGCCGGCCCCTGCTGCGAGGACGACGACTGCTGCTGGCGTCTGAGAGTCCACTCAATGGCTCCTTCGGATGGCCTTCATCGGTTGGCGGCGACGCGATCTGCAGATCACTGCCGTTCCGCGACCAGGACTCGAACCTGGAATCTCAGAACCAAAATCTGATGTGTTGCCGATTACACCATCGCGGATGACCCGTAGGGGACGCTCCCGATCCTAAGCCTCGGCCTGTCCATTCGCTTAATCTGCCGAGCCGGGATGTGTGAGACTTGGGGTCGCCTCCGACACCGACGGCGGACCCCGCGCGGGCCGCCTGGACCGGCAGCCGTCGGAAGAGACCCGACGAGACGAGGAGACGCAGACGATGACAGCTGAGCGCCCCGCGATGGACGAGGTGGACCGCATCGTCCGGGCCTGGCAGCAGCTGCAGCCCGATCTCAACTCCACTCCCCTGCACGTGTTCTCCCGCATCTCCCGCATCGCGTGGATCCAGGAGAACCTGCGGCGCGATGTCTTCGCGAAGGTCGGCCTGGACGGCTGGGAGTTCGACGTCCTCTCCGCACTGCGCCGCGCCGGCGACCCGTTCCAGCTCACTCCCCGACTGCTGATCCAGGAGACCCTGGTGACCTCCGGGACCATGACCACCCGGCTCGACAAGCTGCAGGCGCGGGGCCTGGTGACGCGGGCCCGCGCCCCCGAGGACGGCCGCAGCGTGGTGGTGCAGCTGTCGGCGGAGGGCATCCGCCTGGCCGATGAGGCGATCAGTGCGCTGATGGACGCCGAACAGGAGTTCCTCGACGCCCTGCCCGCGGGCGCGCAGGAGCAGATGGGCGATGCTCTGCGCAGTCTTCTGCTCGCGCTGGAGGCGCCGGCGGACGCCGAGGACCCGTCGGCCTGACCTCCGTGACGTCTCCGTCGAGCCCGGGTGGGGACCCCTCCCCCGGCTGACACGCAGGTGGGCGCCGTCGGCTGTGCTTGGATTGTCTGCAGCGGCGCCCGTCACATCGGCG
Source organism: Helcobacillus sp. ACRRO (assembly GCF_022347125.1). NCBI lineage: Bacteria > Bacillati > Actinomycetota > Actinomycetes > Micrococcales > Dermabacteraceae > Helcobacillus > Helcobacillus sp. ACRRO. The sequence goes on along the minus strand of NZ_JAKRNG010000021.1, from coordinate 24,962 downwards.
CTGAACCATCCACTTCAGGAGGACCTCATGGGCTTCATCCAGGCATTCACCGGCGCACTCGGCGGCACCTTCGCCGACCAGTGGCTGGACTTCCTCACCGTTCCGTCCGGCATTGCGCCGACGGCCGCTCTGTTCCCCGCCGTCTCGAAGGGCACCAACGCCGGCCGCGGCCAGAACACCAAGGGCAGCGAGTCGATCATCTCCAACGGGTCGAAGATCGTGGTGCCGCCGGGCTACGGCCTCATCACGATGGAGGACGGCCGCACCACGGGCCTGATCACCGAGCCGGGCGGGTACATCTGGGCCTCCGGCGATCCGAACTCCCGCTCCGTGTTCGCCGGCAACGGCATCATCGCCTCCACCGTGTCCACCACCTGGGAGCGCTTCAAGTTCGGCGGGCAGCCCGGCAGCCAGCAGCTGGCGATGTTCGTGTCGCTGAAGGAGCTGCCGAACAACCGCTTCGGCACCCAGTCGGAGATCTACTGGGACGACCGCTACATGAACGCGCAGGTGGGCGCCGTGGCGCGCGGGTCGTACACGATGAAGATCGTGGATCCGCTGCTGTTCGTGCACAACTGGGTCCCCGCGAGGCACCTCCAGCCGAACGCTCAGCCGTTCGACTTCACGGACATGAGCAATGACGCCGCGGACCAGCTGTTCCGCGAGGTCGTCGCCTCCCTCGCCGCCGCGTTCTCGAAGTACACCAACGACGAGGACAAGGACCACCGCATCACCCGCATCCAGCAGGATTCGATGGGCCTCGCGCAGGCGCTCGGCGCCGCGGTGGAGGAGAACTACCGCTGGGCGGCGGACCGCGGTCTGGTGATCGTCAAGGTCGCGATGGAGTCCATCGAGTACGACGAGGACACTCGCCGCCTGCTGTCCGATGTCAAGAAGGCCGACGCCCTCTCCGGCGACCGCTCCCGCTCCTTCGCCAGCCAGGCGTTCGCGCGCGGCGTGGAGTCCGCTGGCCAGAACGGCGGCGGTGCGGGCCTGGCGATGATGGGCATGGGCGCCGGTGCGCTCGGCGGCATGGCCGCGCCAACGAACCAGACGCCGTTCGCCGGCGCGCAGCAGGGTCAGCAGCAGGCAGCGCCCCAGCAGGACGGCGGGGCCGGGCAGGCGCAGGGCGGCCAGACTCAGGGCGGGCAGGCCGACGGGTCCCAGAGCGGCGAGGATCCCGTGGCGAAGCTCGCGCAGTTCAAGCAGATGCTCGACCAGGGCCTCATCTCCCAAGAGGACTACGACGCTGCGAAGAACCGCGCGCTCGGCCTGTGATGTCCGCCCCGTTCGATCCCAACGCCCCGCGTCCCATCCCCCAGGGAGCACACGACGCCCACCGGGTCGCCGCCGATCCGCAGGGCGCGCCGCTGAACGGGACCGAAGCCAGTGACGAAGCGATGACGGATGTCCGCCCCGTCGGCGAGCAGGTCATCGACACCTCGCGCGGCCAGCAGAGCGGCTTCCAGAAGTGCCCCCGCTGCGGCTCCACGGAGATCGGGTACTCCCCCGCAGCGGCCGCTCTGGTGTGCACCTACTGCCGCTTCCAGTGGAACGAGGCGAACGCGGACCAGCAGTTCGGGTTCGACTCCTCCATCGGCTCCCTGCGAGGAACGGTGCACGGCTCCGGTGCTGCGAACCTGGTCGAGGACGACTCAGTGGTGACGATCCGCTGCGCCGGCTGCGGCGCCGACGTCGTCATCGATCCGCAGCAGGCGGCTCAGGCGCGCTGCCACTGGTGCCGACAGGTGCTGAGCCTCGGCCAGCGCATCGGCAACGGCCGCATCCCGGACGCGATCCTGCCGTTCACGGTGCCGCATGAGGCGGCCGTGAAGAACATCCGCGAATTCGCCGGATCCCGGCGCGCGTTCGCCACCGCCGCCTTCAAGGAAGGGTTCCAGCCGCAGAACATCCTCGGGGTGTACATGCCGTACATGCTGGTGGATGCGACCATGGACGTCGAGCTGCAGGGACGGGGCCAGGAGCACCTCGGCACCCGCACAGTCGGCTCCGACGACAAACGACGCACCTACTACATCGCGCAGGAGTACGAGTTCGGTCGCCGCTTCACCCTGCGCGTGGACGACCTGCCGCTGGAGTCGAACGCGGACCGCGCCCACATGAACACCGCCGTGAACACGAACAACGTGATCAATGCGGTGCAGCCATTCGATACGAAGAACGCCGTCGCCTACAACCCGAACTACCTCAGCGGATTCACCTCGGAGCGGCGCGACACGAACATCGCCGACCTCGGCGGAGAAGCGGCCGACGGCTTCCTGTCCATCGCCCGCGCCCGCGCCTCCGGCATGCTGCCGCTGTACGACCGCGGTGTGGTCTGGGAGCGGGAGGGACTGGACGTGCACGGCAGCCGTTGGGTGTCGATCTATCTGCCGGTGTGGCTGTACAGCCACATGGAGCACCGGTCCGACGGCAGCCAGTTCGTCCACTACATCGCTGTGAACGGCCGCACGGGGCGCACCATGGGCTCCGTCCCCGTGTCGCAGGGCAAGCTGATCGCCGTGTCCGCGCTCGCCTCCCTCGGCGGGCTGGTGCTGGGCTTCCTTGCGCCGCTTGTCGCCAATGCCTTCTGAGGAGGACACCGACGATGAACGAAGCGATCAGCTACATCCTGTTCCCGCTCGGCGGCATGCTGCTGGTGGGGCTCACGGTGTACTTCGCGATCTACCAGTACTACCGCAACACCGATAAGTCCTACGAGTTCGAAACTCAGACCAGTGTCGAAGTGGTCGATGTGCAGATGTACGATCGGCCCACTCGCCGCTACGACAGTCTGCGTTCACGCATGATGAACGGGCACAACACGCTGGATCATCGGCAGCGGGTGCGGCGCGTTCCCCTGAAGTGATGGTCCACGACGCGGTGATGCTCAGCCGCTGAGGCCGGTGACCCGCATCGTGATGTTGATGCGGCCGCTGGTGAGGCCGCATCCGTCGGGCGCGGTGCCCGCCCGGGTGCCGAGCACACCGTGGAATGCGAGCCTGGACGGCCCTCCGAACACGAACAGGTCGCCCGAACGCAGCTCAAGGTCCTGATAGGGCCGGTTTCGGGTCTCGGTGTTCCCGAAGCGGAAGCGGCAGGAATCACCGATGGACAGGGACACCACCGGGTCGTCGGCCTTTTCGTCCTTGTCCTGGTGCATGCCCATCCGGGCGGTGGAGTCGTAGAAGTTCACCAGGGCGGTGTCGGGGCGGTAGCGGACCGCGGCGCTCTCGTCCCCGGTGGCGGTGGTGAGGGCGCGCCGACCCAGCCGCCCCATCCAGTCGGGGAAGTCGAGCACGCGGCGCCCGTTGACGTCCACGGCCTCCCGCGTGTAGCCGGTGGGGCGCCAATGCCACCCGAGGCAGACGGTGCGCACGCTCATCGGGTTTCCGCGGATCGTGGTGGAGTGCAGGGGCACCGGTCCCTCGACCCACCGATGGAACTGGCCGACGATCCAGCGCTGCTGCTCCAGGGTGAGGAACCCGGGCACGAAGTGGGCACCCGGCGGCAGCTCCGGAATCGGGCGCTGCACGAGCTCGTCCCCGAACAGGGGGTCCATCAGCGGCCCGATTCGAGGTCCAGCAGCATCCGCTTCGCTTCGAGCCCGCCGCGGTAGCCGCCGAGCGACCCGTCGGCGCGCAGCACGCGGTGGCATGGCACCAGAATGGGGAGAGGGTTGGAGCCGCAGGCGGAGCCGATTGCGCGGGTCGCCCTCGGGCGGCCGACGGAATCGGCGACCTGCGTGTAGGTGCGGGTGGTGCCGTAGGGGATCTGCGCGAGGTGGTTATGAACGGCGCGGCGCAGCTCCGTGGTGGCCGGTGGTGCCAGCGGCACGGTGAATCCTCTGCGCTCACCCGCGAAGAACTCGGCGAGCTCCGCTTCGGCGCGCTCGAGGTGGTGAGCGGCCGACGGGTGCTGCCCGCTGCTGGGTGCGCAGTCCCGCTGGGGCGATGAACGGTCGGCGTCGCGGGGGACGTCGAGGTCCGCCTCGAAGCTGACGGCGCTGACGCCGCGGTCAGTAGCGGTCAGCAGCAGGCGCCCCAGGGGCGAATCGATTACGCGCTCAGCAGTCATGCGCCCATTGTGCCAGCCGGCCTCGCCCGTGGCCGCGTCCATCAACCGGTGAGCTCTGTGAGCTCGAGCCAGCGCTCCTCCAACTGCTCGATCTCCTCCTCGCGTTCGCGCACCTGCGCGTGCAGGGCGCTGAGCCCCTCGAAGTCGGTGGGGTCGTGGGCGGCGAGCTGATCGTGCAGGCGAGCGATCTCGGCGGTGAGGCGGTCGATGCGCCGTTCGATGGAGGAGACCTCCTTCTTCACGGCATGCAGCTCGGCTCCGCTGAGCGCCTGTCCCTCTGGTGCGGCGGACCCGTCGGAGCCGCGTGCCGTGGCCGCTGCATCAGGGCGGGAGTCCTGGGCGGCCCGCAGCTGCAGGTACTCCTCCACCCCGCCGGGCAGGTGCCGCAGCCCCTGGTCGATCACCGCGTACTGCTGATCGGTGACGCGCTCCATCAGGTAGCGGTCGTGACTGACCACGATCAGGGTACCGGGCCAGGAGTCCAGCAGGTCCTCCAGCGCGGTCAGCATGTCGGTGTCCACATCGTTCGTGGGCTCATCGAGGATCAGCACGTTCGGTTCGCTCATCAGCACCAGCAGCAGCTGCAGGCGGCGGCGCTGGCCACCGGAGAGGTCCATCACCGGGGTCGACAGGTGGTCCTTCGTGAAGCCGAGGCGCTCCAGCAGCTGGGCGGGGCTGAGCTCCTTGCCGTCCACTGTGAACGACGTTCGGTACTCGGCGAGCACCTCGCGGACCCGCTTGTCGCCGATCTCCGCGAGCTCGCGGAACTGCTGGTCGAGGATCGCCACCTGCACGGTCTTGCCGCGGGTGATGCGACCGCTGGTCGGCTCGATCGCTCCGGCGATGAGGTTCAGCAGGGTCGATTTGCCGGCGCCGTTCTGGCCGAGGATGCCGGTGCGCTCACCGGGGGCGATGAGCCAGGTGACATCCGCGAGCACCTGCTTGTCGCCGTAGGCCACGCCCACGTCCTCCAGGTCCACGACCTTCTTGCCGAGGCGCGCCGTGGCCATGCGCTTGAGTTCGAGGGAGTTGCGGACATCGGGCACATCGGCGATGAGCTGATTGGCGGCGTCGATCCGGAACTTCGGCTTCGAGGTGCGCGCGGGGGCGCCGCGGCGCAGCCACGCCAGTTCCTTGCGCATCAGGTTCTGCCGCTTCTGCTCCGCCTGGGCCGCGATCCGGTCGCGCTCCACGCGCTGCAGGACGTACGCCGCGTAGCCGCCTTCGAACGGCTCCACGATGCCGTCGTGCACCTCCCAGGTGGCAGTGCAGACTTCGTCGAGGAACCAGCGGTCGTGGGTGATGACCACGAGCGCCCCCTGGTTCTTCGGCCACCGGTTCTTCAGATGCCGGGCGAGCCAGGCGATGCCCTCCACATCCAGGTGGTTGGTGGGCTCATCCAGACCGATCAGGTCCCACTCCCCCACCAGCAGCTGCGCGAGCGCGACGCGGCGGCGCTGCCCACCGGAGAGGGCGCCGATCAGGCGGTCGAAGGGGATGTCGGAGACGAGGCCGGAGACGACGTCGCGGATGCGGGGGTCGCCCGCCCACTCGTACTCCTGGAGATGGCCGACGATCTCGTGGCCGACGGTGGCCTCGTCATCGAGGCTGTCCGACTGCGCCAGCAGCCCGATGCGGACACCGCCGCGTGGAGTGACCCGCCCGCCCATCGGCTCGAGACGGCCGAACAGCATGGACAGCAGAGTGGATTTGCCGTCACCGTTGCGGCCGACCATCCCGATGCGGTCGCCGTCGAAGATGCCGCAGGTGACCGAGTCGATGACGACGCGGTTCGGATATGCCAGGTGCAGGGACTCAGCCCCGAGGAGAAGTGCCACGGACCAACCCTAGCGGGGTGCCCGTCGGCCGCGGAAACACGCGTTCAGGCGGTCACATGCGCGCCGGCGGCTCCGCCGCCGACCCGGTGGGTGCGCGCTACGTCATGGTCGGCGAGGATCGCCTGCTCCAGCTGCGCAGCGTGCTCGCCGCTGACGGCGAGCACCGCAATCGTGGGGCCCGAGCCGGAGACGACAGCGCCGAGCGCGCCAGCGGTGCGGGCCGTCGCGATGAGGGCGCGCAGGCGGGGGTCGGCGTCGAACGCTGCGGCCTGGAGGTCGTTGTCCATCAGCGCCCCCACGCGGTGGAGGTCGCCGTCGGCGAGAGCGGTGAGCAGCGCGGAGTCGGCGTCGGGCTGCTCGGGAACGGGGCGGCCGGCTGCCGCGGTGAGCTCGTCGAAGCGGCGGAAGATGCCCGGAGTGGACAGGCCGCCGCCGGGTTCGATGAGCAGCCAGTGCCAGGACCCCGCTGCGGGCACCGCCTCAAGAACATCGCCGTACTCGGTGCCGAGGGCGGTGCGGCCCAGCAAGGGGAATGCGACGTCCGCTCCGAGATCGCGGGCGAGGACGGTGAGTTCGTGCAGGCCGAGCTCGAGCCCCCACAGGCGGTTCAGGGCCACGAGCGTGCCGGCGGCGTCAGCGCTGCCGCCGCCCATTCCGCCGGCGACCGGCACCTGCTTGTCGACATGAATGCGGGCGGAGCCGCCGACGGGGCGTCCGAGCACGGCGGCGCGCTCGTGGATGGCTCGCGCAGCGCGCACCACGAGGTTGGTGCCGTCCACCGGCAGGTGTTCGGAGCCGGCTCCGGACATGGTGACGGTGAGGTCATCGGCGCGTTCAGCGGTGATGGTCTCCACCAGGTCGACCGCGTGGAAGACGGTGGCGAGCCGGTGGTAGCCGCGTTCGTCTGCGCGCCCGCAGCGCAGGGAGAGGTTGATCTTCCCGGGCGCGTGCACTGTCACTGAGCCGACTGTCATGGGTCTGAGCAAACCGCATCCGAGCCCGTCAGCGCAAACCGGATGCCGCCGCTGCGAGGCGGATGAAGTCCGAGATCACGAGGGTCTCTCCGCGACGGGTCGGTTCGATGCCGGCGGCCTCCAGAGCAGCATCCACGACCTGCGTGGTGCCCAGGGCGGGCTTCAGCGCGGAGCGGAGGGTCTTGCGGCGCTGGGCGAACGCCGCATCGATCAGGCGGAACACGTCCTCGCGGGCGGGCTCCGCCGGATCGGCGACCCGGTCGCGCTGGATGCGCACCAGGGCACTGTCCACGTTCGGCACGGGCCAGAACACCTGGCGGGAGATGGTGCCGGCGAGCTCCGCTGATCCGTACCAGGCCGTCTTCACGCTCGGCGCGCCGTAGATCTTGGACCCCGGGACCGCGGCAAGCCGTTCCGCGACCTCCTTCTGCACCATGACGAGGGCGCTGCGCAGGGAGTCGAAGCGGGCGAACATGGTCAGGACGATCGGTGTGGCCACGTTGTACGGAAGGTTCGCGACCAGAGCCGTCGCATCCGAGCTCGCGGCAGCGGGCCTCGGCAGCTGCTCCACCTTGAGGGCGTCCCCCTGGGTGAGGGCGAAGGAGTCCGGGTCGAACCCTTTGGCGGCGACGGTCTGCGGCAGCAGGTCGGCGAGCTTCTCATCGAGCTCAATACAGCCGAGGTGCACCCCGGCGTCCAGCAGTCCGAGCGTGAGGGAGCCGAGGCCCGGCCCCACTTCCACGACGGCCTGGCCGGGCGCGATGCGGGCGCGCTCCACGATGCCGCGAACCGTGTTGGGGTCGAGCAGGAAGTTCTGGCCCTTCTGTTTGGTGGGCCGGATGCCGCCGGACTCGGCGAGGCGCCGGATCTCGGGGGCGGTCAGCAGGGGGGAGGCGGCGCTCATGCGCCGCTCCAGCCGTACACCTCGGCAGTGGTGGCCTGGACGGCGGCGCACGCGTCCTCGAGGCTGACGCCGTGGACGTCCGCGATGGTCTGCATGGTGTGCGGGATGAGGTACGGCGAGTTCGGCCGGCCTCGGTACGGCACCGGGGTGAGGAACGGGGCGTCAGTCTCCACCATGACCCGGTTGAGGGGGACGGCGGCGAGGGCATCGCGCAGCGAGTCGTTCGACTTGAAGGTGATGGGCCCGGCGATGGAGATGTAGGCACCGCGCTGCACGCAGGCGCGGGCGAAGTCGGCGTCGCCGCTGAAGCAGTGCAGCACGGTGCGGTCGGGGATCCCGTCGGCGTCCAGCACGTCCAGCACGTCCTGGTGGGCGTCGCGGTCGTGGATCTGCATCGGCAGGCCCTTCTCCTTCGCGAGCGCGATGTGGGCGCGGAAGGAGTCGATCTGGGCGGTGCGGGCGTGCTCGTCGGCGCGCTTCGTGCGGAACCAGTCGAGACCTGTCTCGCCGATGGTGACCATGTGGTCGTGGTCGAGGAGGTCGGAGACCTCCGCGATCGCGTCCTCGAGGCTGGGCAGCTCGTTGCCGTCGCGGTCGGTGCCGCGGCGGTGTTCGACCGCGGTGTTGGGGTGGATGGAGACGCCGGCGCGCAGGTGGTTGCGGAACAGAGCGGGGTCCGCGGGCTGTTCGACGCTGCCGTCGAGCAGGGCGCGGGTCCAGCGGGCGGCGGCGAGGTCGCAGCCGATGGTGATGACGCCGGTGACGTTCGAGTCGATCGCGAGCTGGAGCTGCTGCTGCACGCTGAGCTCCTCTTTGCCGTCGATGAAGTCGAGGTGGGCGTGGTTGTCCGTCACCGGCAGCGGCAGAGCCTCCGGCTGGGGAGGCCAGCTGAGGTCGCGGCGGCTTCCGCTCTCGGTGCGCTGGTCGCGGGTGCGCTTGCCCGTGGTGGGCGCAGAGTCAGTCATGGACCCATCGTACGGGTGGCGGCCGACGGACCCCGCCGACTGCTGTTATCACCACCACACGCCCGACCCGATACTCTCCCCTGCGCGGCGGTTCTCTGGCATAATCGTCTCCTGTTGCGTGCGCTCGTGCCGATTCGTCGGTTCCACACGCACGCCCCCAGATTTTTTCATTCGAGCAAGGAGCGTTCTCATGGCAGTGCCCAAGTTCAAGATGTCCCGGGCCCGCACCCGTTCGCGCCGCGCCCAGTGGAAGGCTGAAGCCACCGACCTCGTGCAGGTGTCCGTCCGCGGCCGCACCGCACGTGTTCCGCGCCGTCTGGCCAAGGCCTACCAGCGCGGTCTGATCGACATCGATGCCTGATCTGCTGGATCACATCTGAAATGAGCGTCCACTGCGGTGGGCGCTTTTTTCATGCCCGCGTCCGGTCAGACGCGCAGCGGCCGCCTCAGTGCTTCTCGGCCAGAGCCTGCTCGTAGAGGTCGCGTGAGCGCACTCCCGGCACCTGCGCAGCCACCTGCTTCGCAGCGTCCTTCAGGCGGGTGCCGTCGGCCACGAGCTCACGCAGCAGGTCCATCGGGTCGGCTGTCTGCGCGGCGGCATGCGCGGCGGCGTCCTCGGGGCCGGCGCCCTCCACCACAATGACGACCTCGCCGAGCACCTCGTGCGCCTCGGCCCAATCCGTCAGCTCCGCGAGGGTGCCCCGCTTGATCTCCTGGTGGGTCTTGGTGAGCTCCCGGCACACCGCGGCGCTGCGATCTGCTCCGAACGCCTCGCGCATCGCTGCGAGGGTCAAGGCAGTGCGGCGGGGGGATTCGAAGAAGATGAGGGTGCGGTCGTCCGCTGCGATGCGCTGCAGGGCTGCCGTCCGCTGCCCGGGGCGCCGCGGCAGGAACCCTTCGAACGCGAACCGGTCGGGCGCGATGCCGGTGTGGGCGAGCGCGGTGACGGGGGCCGAGGGTCCGGGCAGGACATCGACGGGGCAGCCGGTCTCGAGGGCGGCGCGGACTGCGCGGAACCCCGGATCGGAGACCACGGGCATCCCGGCATCGGTGACGATGAGGACGCGCTGCCCCTCAGCGGCCGCCCTCAGGAGCCGGTCGGTGCGCTGCTCCTCGTTGTGTTCGTGGTACGAGACGGTCGTGGCGTCCAGGCGGATGCCGAGGGCGGTGGCGAGCCGCTTGAGGCGGCGGGTGTCCTCCGCCGCGATGAGGTCCGCTTCCCGCAGGGCGCGGGTGAGGCGCACGGTGGCGTCCAGCGGGTTGCCGATGGGGGTGGCGGCGAGGGTCAGCACCCCGGGGGTGAGGACGGCGTCGGCGCCGACGGGTGCCGAGCTGCCGCTCTGGCCTGCAGTCTCATCGCTCATGTCCTGATCGTATCTGTCGCCGCCTGCACCGATCCGGCCGCTGCCGCCGCTACCATGGCGGGGTGTCCACAGCCACAGCTCCTGATTCCGTCGGCCGCACCCGGGCCGTCCACCTGCCCGCAGACGCCCACACCGCCGTCGCGGCCTGGATCACGGCCCTGCTGATCGGCGCGTTCGCGCTGATGCTGCGCCTGCACCGCCTCGGTGCGGTGAAGACTCTCATCTTCGATGAGACCTACTACGTCAAGGACGGCTACACGCTCACGCAGCGCGGCGTGGAGATGGACTGGCCGGAGAACCCGAACCCCGCGTTCGAAGCGGGAGACGTCTCCACATTCCTCGATTCCGGTGCGTACGTCGTCCACCCTCCGCTGGGCAAATGGCTCATCGGACTGGGGCAAGTGGCCCTCGGCGCCGATGACCCCGTCGGCTGGCGGATCTCCGCGGCCGTGGCCGGAACGATCAGCATCATCGCCGCTGTTCTGATCGTGCGCCGCCTGCTCGGCAGCCTCCTGTTGGGCGCTCTCACCGGGTTCTTCATGGCGATCGACGGCGCCCACCTGGTGCATTCGCGCACCAGCCTGCTGGACCTCTTCCTCATGGTGTTCGTGCTGCTGGCGTTCGGTGCGCTGCTGCTGGACCGTGACCGCGCGGATGCGCGGATCGCCTCGGGCCTGCCGCTGGGAGCACGCGGGTGGCGGCTGACGGCGGGCGTCCTGCTGGGTGCGGCGTGCTCGGTGAAGTGGTCCGGGCTGTACGTGCTGGCGTTCTTCGGCATCCTCACCGTGGTGTGGGACTGGATGCGGCGCCGCCGCGCCCGCGATCCGCACTGGTTCACCCGAGGCTTCGTCCGCGATGCGATCCCCGCGTTCCTGCAGACGGTGCCGGTTGCGGCACTGGTGTACCTGGCGAGTTGGACCGGCTGGTTCGTCTCGGACGACGGCTGGGGCCGCCGCTGGGCTGAGAGCAACGGGCACGCCTCCGCGCCGGGGCCCGTGCGGGCCCTGATCTCCTGGTGGCACTACCACCAGGAGGCGTACCGGTTCCACGTGGGGCTGGACTCCGGGCACACGTACGAGGCGAGCCCGCTGGGCTGGCTGCTGCAGCTGCGACCCACCCTGTTCCTGTTCACCTCCTCCGAGCACGGGCAGAACGGCTGCACGGCGCAGAGTTGCGCTGAGGTGATCACATCGGTGGGCAATCCGGTGCTGTGGTGGGCGGCGGCGCTGTCCATCCCGGTGCTCCTGGTGACCGCGGTGTGGCGCCGCGACGGCCGCGCCGCCGCAATCCTCACCGGCATCGGCGCCGGCTACCTGCCGTGGCTGATGTACCTGAACCGCACCGTGTTCACCTTCTACACCATCGTGTTCGAACCGTTCATGGTGATGGCGCTGGTGTACGTGCTGGGGCTGCTGATCGGTCCGCGCCTGCTGCGGGCCCGTGCCCGCCGCGGGAAGCGGGCCGCATCTCCAGCGGGCGGCGCCGCCCTCTTCGCCGCGGGCGATGAGAAGGCGGCGGGGCGCCGACAGGTCGGCGCGGCCGCCGCCGGTTCCCTCACCTGCCTGATCATCCTGGTCTCGGCGTTCTTCTGGCCGGTGTGGACCGGGGAGATGATCCCGTACGAGCAGTGGCAGTGGCGGATCTGGCTGGACAGCTGGTCCTGAGCCTCAGACCCCCACTGTGAGCCAGTCCTCGCGCTGCTCCAGGAAGCGGCTCGCTTCCCGCTTCGCCCCGTCCAGATCATGGTGGGCGCCCCACCCGCACTGGATCTCATTGGCGGCGGGAACCTCATCGGCCGCCACCAGGTCGTTCAGAGTGGCCTCCACCAGATCCGCGGCGTCCTGCACCTCCATGTCGCCGGAGACCAGCAGGTAGAAGCCGGTGCGGCATCCCATCGGCGAGATGTCGATGACCACGTCCGAATGGTTGCGGGAGTGCTCAGCCATCATGTGCTCCAGCGAGTGCACCACCTCGGACTCGAGATGCTCACGGTTCGGCTGGGTGAAGCGAAGATCGAACTTCGTCAGGCGGACCCCGCTGCCGAGGTCCTTGCGGTCGGCGATGCGGATGTAGGGAGCCTCCACCTTGCGGTGGTCCAGGTTGAAGCTCTCCACGTTCATCTTCTCGGCCATGACTGTTCCCTTCGACGGCGGTGCTGTGCCCCGTCAGCGTATCGAGATGGGATCAGCGCTCACGGAGAACCGCTGCGGGCCGGCAGGCGCCGTCCGCGCCATCACCGCGACGAGCGGGAGGTGCGGCCGCGCACCACCGCCACGAACTCCTGCCGAAGGTCATCGTCCGCATCCGTCGGCCAGCACAGGGCGATCTGAGTGGGCTCGCCGTCCACGTAGGGACGGTGCACCACGGTCCTGCGGTGGTGGAACCGGGCGAGCGACATCGGCATGATCGTGCAGCCGATGCCGGCTTCGACGATCAGCACCCGCTCCTTCTCATCGCCCGGGCGCTGCTGGTCGAAGACGTGCTCGTCCTCGAGATCAGCGTCGCTGACCTCATCGAGGATGCTCAGCTCGTTGTCGCGGCTCATCACCGCCACCGGCACCTCCTGCCACAGCGGCACCGCATGCAGATCGATCGGCGGGTCGAGGTGGGAGCCGCCGACGACCTGCGCCGGATCGAACCGAGCGAAGACCATGTCGACCTCACCCGCCGCGAGCGCCTGCAGGGGGTCGCGCTCCACGAGAGGAACGAGCTCCAGGTCCGCGCGCAGCGGCGACTGACGCCAGCGACGGCCGAACCGGTCCGGCTCCACGCCGGGGATGAATCCGACCCTCAGCGTGCGCTCGTCCTTGGCCGCCTGCCTATCGGCGGCCTCATGCCCGTCCCCCGAGGTGCGCTGACGTCCTGTGCGGCGCTGCTCCTGGGCCGACGGCTTCTTCCCGCGTCCACCGGTGCGGCTTCTGCCCGCCGCGGGGCGGCCGCCGCGGGCGGGGCCGCGCTTGGCACGTGAGGACATGGAGTCTCCTTCCTCCTGGGGACGGGTCCCATCATCGCAGGGTCGGGTTCGGATCCGGGCGCTGTCAGTCGGCGAGGATGCCGGCGGCGGCGCTCTCATCCACCACAAGGTCGGTGGCGACACCGGCGAGCAGGGCGGCCCGCAGCGCCCGCGCCTTCGAGGATCCGGCGCCGACGAGGATGCGCCGTGGGATCCGCTTCAGGCGGTCCGGGTCCGGGCCCGTGGCGCGGCGGTTCAGTTCGATGTCACGCCAGGATCCGTCGGCCCGCAGGGCGATGGTGCAGACGTCGCCGACGACCCCGTCGGCCTGCAGCTGCTCGGTGACCTCCTTGGTGAAGTAGCCGGAGGCGTAGACATGGGAGGGGACGGCGGAGTCGAAGGCGCCGGCGCCGAATGCGGCGATGGAGGTGCGGTTCTGCAGGTCGAGGATGCGGCGGGTGGAGCGCTCTCGCCACATGGCTCGGCGCGTGTCCTCGTAGTCGAAGAACGCGGGGACCGCGAACGGGTGCATCTGTGCGTCCCACTTCTGGGCGAGGCGGCTGATGGCTGCGGTGGCGTAGTCGAAGCCGGCGCCTTCGGAGTCGATCGCGCCGTTGAGCTGCACGATGCGCGCTCCTGGGACGGGACGGGGCCGGATGGCGTCGGCAACAGCAGTCATGGTGGTGCCCCAGGCGATGCCCATGACCGTGCTGGTGTCCATGAGGGAATCGATGAGGGCGGCTGCCTCCTGGGCCGCGGCGTCCAGGCGTTCGCGCTCATCCATCGTGGGGGCGACGGGGACGACGGTGGCACTGACGCCGAAGCGGTCGCGGAGCCGGACCTGCAGAGCCTGCACGCGCTGCTGGCCAGGCGGTCGCAGCGTGATGGTGACGAGGCCGTGGGCACGGGCGTCGCGCAGCAGGCGGGAGATCGTCGAGCGGGACTGGCCGGTGCGGTCGGCGATCGCCTCCATGGTGATGCCGTCCTGGTAATACATTAGTGCAGCCTCAAAGGCCGCATTCAGTCGATCGGACCCGCTCATCAGGCCAGTATTGCACGTTCGTGCACCCTGATTGACCACTCGATCAGGTCACATCACAATGGGTGGACACGACACCCGAGGCGGGCTGCTGCCCGCAGATCTGAGGACACCGTGACTCCCTCTCTGAAGGCACCCCTCAACGCCGAGGCACGCAGGTCAGCATTCGAGGCCTACTCCGCCGCCACGGCCGAGAACCCCTTGGACATCTTCATCGTGGGCGGCGGCATCAACGGCGCCGGCGCCGCATTCGACGCGGCGACCCGCGGGCTCAGCGTCGGCGTCGCCGAGATGCAGGACTGGGCCACCGGCACCTCCTCCCGTTCCTCGAAGCTCATGCACGGAGGCCTGCGCTACCTGCAGATGCTCGACTTCAAACTCGTCGCCGAAGCGCTGCGCGAACGCGACCTGCTGCTGACCACCACGGCGCCTCACCTGGTCCAGCCCGTCAGCTTCGTGTTCCCGATGAAGAACATCGCCGAACGCGCCTTCATCGGCTCCGGTATCGCTCTGTACGACGCGATGCAGACCGGCCACCGCGCCGTTCCGATGCACCGCCACCTGTTCCCGAAGAAGCTGCAGAAGCACTTCTCGGGCCTCGACCCGGCGAAGAACCGCGGCGGCATCGAGTACTACGACGCCACAATGGACGACGCCCGCGTCACCATGATGCTGGTGCGCTCCGCCGTCAACCTCGGCGCCCACGCCACCTCCTACACCCGCGTCACCGACTATCTGCGCCGCGGGGAACGGGTCATCGGCGTGGAGCTCACCGACCTGCTCACCGGTGAGCAGTACACGGTGCACGCTGAGCACGTCATCCTCGCCGGCGGCGTGTGGACCGGCGACGAGCAGGACCGAGCCGACGCCGGCCAGGGACTCGAGGTGCTCGCCTCCAAGGGCATCCACATCACCGTGCCGCGCGACGCCATCCAGGCCGAAGAGCACGCCGGGGTCATCACCCAGACCGAGAAGTCGGTCCTGTTCATCATCCCGTGGGACGAGTACTGGATCATCGGCACCACCGATACGCCCTGGAAGCAGGACGTCGCGCACCCCTCGGCCACCAGCGCCGACATCGACTACGTGCTCGAGCACGCCAACGCCGTGCTGAAGAGGCCGCTCCGGCGCGACGACGTCCTCGGCGTCTTCGCAGGCCTTCGCCCCTTGCTGCAGCCGGTCTCGAAGAACGAGGAGTCCTCGACGAAGGTCTCCCGCGAGCACACCGTGATGGAGGTGCGCGAGGGGATGTCCGCCATCGCCGGCGGAAAGTTCACCACCTACCGCGTGATGGCGGAGGACGTGGTCGACTTCGCGCTGCGCGGCCAGGCCGATGCGCCGAAGACGCGGACGAAGCAGATCCCCATCATCGGCGGTGACGGGTTCGAGGAGATGCGCCTGCACGCCGAGCGCCGCGCCCGCGAGTTCGGCTTCGATGCGATCCGCACCGAACGGCTCCTCACCCGATACGGCTCCCTGCTGGGCGAGCTGTTCACGATGATGGAGGAGGACCCGTCTCTGGCGAAGCCGCTGGAGAGCGCCCCGCGCTACCTGCGCGCCGAAGTGGCCTACGCCGCCCGTGCAGAAGGCGCGGAGCACCTCGCCGATGTCCTCGCCCGGCGCACCCGCCTCATCTATGAGGTCACCGACCGGGGAGTCGACGCGGCCGACGAAGCCTCCCGCATCGTCGCCGCAGAGCTCGACTGGTCGGAGGCGCGCCGCGTCTGCGAGGTCGACACCTACCGCGCGTACATCCAGGCGCATCTGGATGCCGAAGACGTGCAGACCGATGCTGAGGCCGCCGCCCTCGTGGAGCCCGTCCCCGAAGTCCCCGCGCTGATCTGAGCGCGCCTGCGGCCGGCCCTCCCCCGCGGCGGGCCGGCCGCCCACCTGTCCCTGTCCCTTCGACCCCACCCTTCCACCGCCGCACACGCGGCCGCAGTCTCAATGAGGAGAACCCATGGGAGAGATCTTCCTGTACGAAATCGCCGGCACAGCAATGCTGATCCTGCTGGGCGTCGGCGTCGTCGCCAACGTCATCATCGGCAAGACCAAAGGCTTCGGCGGCGGCTGGTTGCTGATCAACGTGGGCTGGGCGCTCGGCGTCTTCTGCGGTGTCTATGTGGCCTTCAAAACAGGCGCGCACATCAACCCCGCCGTCACGTTCGGCCTGCTCGCCAGCGGCGCCGCCGAATACGCACCCGGCATCCCCGTGACCTTCGGGAACACGGTCGCCTACCTCCTCGCGCAGCTGATCGGCGCCTTCATCGGCGCTGTCCTCGCGTGGATGACCTACAAGAAGCACTACGACCAGGAGCAGGACCAGGCGCTCATCCTCGGCACCTTCGCCACCGGCCCGGAGATCCGCTCCTACGGCTGGAACTTCGTCACCGAGGTCATCGCCACCTTCGTCCTCGTGCTGGTCATCCTCATGTTCGGCTCGACTCCCACCGAGCTCGGCCCGCTGCCGGTGACCCTGCTGGTGCTCTCCATCGGCGCCTCGCTCGGCGGCCCCACCGGCTACGCCATCAACCCGGCCCGTGACCTCGGCCCCCGCCTTGCGCACGCCGTGCTGCCGATCCCCGGCAAGGGCGGCAGCGATTGGGCGTACTCGTGGGTGCCGATCGCCGGCCCGATCGTCGGCGGTGTCCTCGCCGGCCTCGTGTCCACCGTCCTCGTCGCCAACTGACCTGTCACAGAACCGTCAACGGGCATCGACGCCCGTGAAGGAGACCATCATGTCCCAGGAGAAGTTCATCCTCTCGATCGACCAGGGCACCACGTCCTCGCGCGCGATCATCTTCAACCACGCCGGCGAGATCGTCTCGGTCGGCCAGATGGAGCACGAGCAGATCTTCCCGAAGTCCGGCTGGGTCGAGCACGACCCGGTGGAGATCATCAAGAACGTTCGCGAAGTCATCGGCACGGCCCTGTCCCGCGCCGACATCAACCGCCACCAGATCGCCGCGGTCGGCATCACCAACCAGCGCGAGACCGCTGTGGTGTGGGACCGCACCACCGGCAAACCGGTCTACAACGCCATCGTCTGGCAGGACACCCGCACCAAGAAGATCGTGGAGGACCTCGGCGGCGGAGACCCGGAGAAGTACAAGGACATCGTCGGCCTGCCGCTGGCCACCTACTTCTCCGGCCCGAAGGTGAAGTGGATCCTCGACAACGTCGAGGGAGCCCGTGAGAAGGCCGAAGCCGGCGACCTCATGTTCGGTACCACCGACACCTGGGTGCTGTGGAACCTCACCGGCGGCACCAAGGACGGCCTGCACATCACCGATGTCACGAACGCCTCGCGCACCATGCTCATGAACCTGAAGACCCTCGACTGGGAGGAGTCGATCTGCAAGGACATGGGCATTCCGATGTCGATGCTGCCGGAGATCCGCTCCTCCTCCGAGGTCTACGGCGAGGGGTCGAAGAACTCCCTGCTGATCGGCGCCAAGTTCGCCGGTATCCTCGGCGACCAGCAGGCCGCCACCTTCGGCCAGGCGTGCTTCGAGGTCGGCCAGGCGAAGAACACCTACGGCACCGGCAACTTCCTGCTGATGAACACCGGCGAGGAGATCGTCCACTCCGAAAACGGCCTGCTGACCACCGTGCTGTACCAGCTCGGCGACAACAAGCCGGTCTACGCCCTCGAAGGCTCGGTCGCCGTCACCGGCTCCCTCGTGCAGTGGGTGCGCGACAACCTCGGCCTCATCAAGGACGCCCCCGAGGTGGAGACCCTCGCGAAGAAGGTCGACAACAACGGCGGCGTGTACGTGGTGCCGGCCTTCTCCGGCCTGTTCGCCCCGTACTGGCGCGACGACGCCCGCGGCGCGATCGTCGGCCTGACCCGCTTCGTCAACAGGAACCACGTCGCCCGTGCAGTCCTGGAGTCCACCGCGTTCCAGTCCGCGGAACTGGTCGAGGCGATGAACCAGGATGCGGACGTGCCGCTGAAGGAGCTGAAGGTCGACGGCGGCATGACCGTCAACGAGACCCTCATGCAGTTCCAGGCGGACCTTCTGGACGTGGATGTGGTCCGGCCGAAGGTCGTGGAGACCACCGCCCTCGGCGCCGCCTACGCCGCCGGCCTCGCGGTCGGTTTCTGGAAGTCAGAGCAGGACGTCATCGACAACTGGTCCGAGGACACCCGCTGGGAGCCCGCCATGGACGAGGAGACCCGCGAGCGCTCCATGCGCGTGTGGCGCAAGGCTGTGGAGCGCACCTTCGACTGGGTGGACGACCACACGGACGCGCTCACCGAGTGAGTTCCGCTCCCCACGCTGGGGCCGACGACCGGCGCGGTCGTGGGGG
Organism: Helcobacillus sp. ACRRO; assembly: GCF_022347125.1. Taxonomy (NCBI): domain Bacteria; kingdom Bacillati; phylum Actinomycetota; class Actinomycetes; order Micrococcales; family Dermabacteraceae; genus Helcobacillus; species Helcobacillus sp. ACRRO. The sequence goes on along the minus strand of NZ_JAKRNG010000021.1, from coordinate 6,534 downwards.
CACAGGAAGGGGCGGGGCCGAGGAGATGTCTCCTCGGCCCCGCCCCCTTCGTTCTGCGCCGTGCGCGGTTCACACGTTCACGAGATGATGTGCCAGGTCAGCGGGTAGCGGTAGGCCTCGCCCCTGTTCGCCGTGACCGCGGCGAGGATCGGAACGATGATCGAGACCACCCATACGATCAGCAGGCCGAGGCCGGCGATTGCCAGCGGGATGAGGCCGACCAGGACCCACACGAGGATCCAGCCGATGGCGGCGATGATGCCGAGGACCACCTGCGCGATGAAGATGGTGATGGCGAAGTTGAGGGCGCCGGCGGCGGCCTGCCGCACGAACGGACTGCGGCTGCCGAACACCAGCAGGATCACCAGCGGTCCCAGCCAGCCGAGGTAGCCGACCGACGCGAGGCTGCCGATCAGCATCGACAGGTGCGCGAGGATCGCCCAGAGACGGGCATCGGAGTCGGACAGCGGCGCCTGCGCCCCTTGCGCGGCCGACGGCTGCTGATGAGCGTAGGGAGCCTGCTGAGCATGCGGCTGCTGGCCGTGGCCTGCGTGCTGTTCGTTTGAGTTCTGTGCGTGCGGGCCCTGCTGGCCGTAGCCGTACTCGTCGGGCTGCGAGGGATTGGGACTGTTGGGGTTGTGCGGTGGGATGGCGCTGCTCATGGCAACCTCCTGGTCAGTTGGGTGAGGCGCCGGCGCGGTGCGAATGCACGCGCTCAGCGATCAGGTCCAGCGTAGGCAGGCGGTCCTGCCCCGCACATGCGACGTAGGCAGGGCGCATGTGCAGCGGGGTCATACCTCCGTCTGACTCGACGCCGGGTTCGCCGGACCAGGCCCGGACCGACCCGCCCGCCTGCTCCACCAGGTGGAAGCCCGCGGCCACGTCCCACGGCTTGATGCTCAGCAGCATCGCCGCGTCCGCCCAGCCCGCCGCCACATAGGCGAGCTCCAGGGCCGCGGTGCCGAGGCTGCGCAGCGCGCTGGTGTCGCTGCGCAGCGCACCCGCCAGGTCGAGGGCGATGTCGGGGTGGTCGCTGAAGTCGCGGTTGCCGGGGAACGAGGACAGCACCAGCGAATCCTGCTGCGGCTTCATCGTGTGCGGGCCCAGCCTCTCACCGTTGAGGTACGCCCCGGTGTCATCGGAGAAGAACTCCTGGTGGAGGATCGGGGCGTTGATCACCCCGCCGACGAGGGCTCCATCGATCTCGATGCCGATGGACACGCAGAACAGCGGCAGGCCGGCGGCGAAGTTCGACGTGCCGTCGATCGGGTCCACGATGAACGCCACCGGGCCGTCACCGCCCTGGTGGCCGCTCTCCTCACCGAGGATGCGGGCATCGGGCACAGCGGCGCTGAGCGCGTCGACGATGATCTGTTCGGAGCGCTTGTCATGCTCAGTGACGATGTCGTGTGCGTTGAGCTTGTATTCACGGTCGATAGCCGAGCGGTCCAGGCCGCGCTGGTAGTCGGCCGCTGCGCTGGCGGCGGCGCGCGCCGCGTCGACGAGTGAGGTGATGGTGGGGACGGATGCTGAAGTCATGCATCCATCCTCTCAGGCACCCGTCGGCGCGCCCTCAGACGTCCAGGACGGTGCGGGTGTGGTCGTTGAGGAAGATGCCCTTCGGGTCCACTTCGGCACGGACCGTGCGGAAGTCGTCGAAGCGCGGGTAGACGCGGGCGAAGTAGTCGGCGTCCAGCCAGTGCATCTTCCCCCAGTGCGGACGCGGGTCGAACTCCATCAGCTCCTCCTGCACCGCCTGCTGGAAGGCGTAGCCGTCGCGCCGGTGGTAGGTGTGCGCGGCGATGTAGATGGTGTCTCGGTCGTAGCACGTGGACATCCAGACATCGTCCGCGGCGGCGCGGCGGATCTCCAGCGGGAACAGCACGTCCCGGAACTCCCGGTGGATGCGGGCGCGGACCTTGCCGAACGCCTCCGGGAACGCCTCCGCGGCGATCGCGTACTCCGCTTCGTGGAAGCGGACGCGGCGCGGGGCGGTGAACACGGTGTGGGAGTCGTCGGTGACGGCGGCGCCCGGGAAGAACCGTGAGGCGACATCGGCGAGGGCGGGTGCAACCCGAGGTGACCGGGTGCCGGCGCGGCACATGATCTCCCACACGCCGTTGGCGAGCAGTTCACGGCTCACGAAGCTGGAGACCCGGTTGGGGCGGGACCGACGGGCGCCGGCCTCCCGTCGGTGCATGGTGTGCAGCGTGGCGCGGGTCGAGCCGGGGAACCAGAAGATCTCCTGGTGGTCGGCCTGCGTGCTGGACTGGAGGAATCCGGCTACGGCGTCGTCGACCGGGAGGTTCTCGTCCCTGCTCTCCAGCCGGAAAGCGGGGGCGGTCGCCATCCGAACCTCCAGGATGATGCCGATGACCCCCAGGCTGAGACGGGCCGCTTCGAACAGGCGCGGGTTGGTGTCCTTGTCCGCCCACACCACGTCACCGCTGGCGAGCGCGATCCGCAGGCCCGTCACGGTGGCGGCGAGGCCCTGCATCTGGTGGCCCATGCCATGGGTGCCGGTCGAGATGGCGCCGGCGATGGACTGCGCGTCCACATCGCCCATGTTGATCATGGCGCGGCCGTGGCGCGCGAGCGCGGGACCGATCTCCATCAGGCGGGTGCCGGCGCGGAAGGTGGCGTCACCGGTGGCGCGGTCGACTTTGACCAGGCCGCGGTGGTTGTCGAGGGTGAGGAGGGTTCCGTCGGTCTCGCACAGCGGTGAGAAGGAATGGCCGGCGCCGATGGGGCGCAGGCTGTGGCCGTGGGCGGTGGCGCGGGCGATGTGGTGGATGACCGCACTCTCGGTGCCGGGGTGCTCGACGTCGGCCGCTGAGAAGTCCACGCTGCCGGACCAGTTCGAGGTGAGGGTGCGCTTGTCAGCGAGCGGCAGTGGGGTCATCGGCGGACCGTCCTTTCGGATCAGAGGAACAGCTGATGCTCACCGCGGTAGGTGGGGACCACGTCCATCACTTCCGTGCCGCGCACCAGTGCATACTGCGAGAAGCGCTCCGCGGGCTCCCCCGCCTTCGCGCACCTGAGCCATACTGTATCCCCGACCCGCAGGTGCTCTGCCGCTTCTCCGACCACTGGGCTCTGCACTTCGCCGGCGCCCTCCTGACGGCTGAACCGCAGGCCCGCTGGGTGCACCACGCGCGGAAGCCTGTCCGGCCCGGGGACACCGCTGGCGATGATCCCGCCGCCGGTGATGGTGGCGACCTTCGGCGCTGGTCGGCGCACAACGGTGAAGCCGAAGAACAGGGCCGGCCGCGGGGTGAACGCACTGTATTCGTCGAAGAGGGCGGATGCCAGCAGCCCGGACCCGGCTCCGATCTCGGTGATCACGGGGTCCTGGGACGTGGTCTCGATGGAGCCGGTTCCGCCGCCGTTGACGAATTCGAGGTCGAACTCGCCTGCGACGGCGCGGACAGCGGCGCCGCGGCGGTGCAGGATCTCCTGGCTGGAGGCGCGCTGCATCAGGCGGACTACGGCCCGGCGGGGCCCGAGGTTGCCGACCCCGGCGATCTGGCCCTCATACGCCATGATGCCGACCAGGCGAAGGGCGGGGCGGCGGCTGATCTCTCGGGCGAGGCCCAGCATGTCCTCGGGTGTGCGCAGCGGGGACCGCAGGGCTCCGATGTGGAGGCCCTTCAGAGGCTGGTAGGCGACGTCCATGTCGATCGCCACGCGGATCGGGGCGGTGCTGCTCGAGGCGGCGCCGATGGCGGTTTCGATCAGGTCGAGGTGCGGCCTCGAATCCACCATGAGGGTGATGGCGGCGCGGGCGCTGTCGTGCTGAGCGAGGCGCTGGATCGCTGCGGTGTCCGCGGTGGGATAGGCGACCACGATGTCCTGGTGGCCCCGACTGTGCAGCCACAGTGCTTCGTCCAGGGTGAAGCACAGCAGGCCGGAGTAGCCCTCGGCTGCTTCCGCCGTGCTGATGAGGGAGCGGACTCGGAGGGACTTAGTGGCGACTCGGATGGGGAGGCCGCCGGTGCGGCGGCGCATGGCGGCGATGTTGTCCTCGAAGGCGTCGAGGTCGACGACGCCGACGGGGCGGTGGGTGAGCCCGGCCTGCCGGAGGACGGCGTCCAGCTCATCGAACGGCAGGGGGCGGTCGCTGCGAAGATGTGCCACGGTGCACGGCCCTTTCCTCAGGAGGCGGCTGTCTGACGCGCTCAGCCCGGCGCATCCTCGGGCCAGCGGGCTCAGGCGCGGCGACGCTCGAGCACCTCATCCAGTGTAAGGCCCTCGGCGATGGTCATTCCGGCGGCGGCCTCCGCATCCGCGGTCTCGGCTTCGACCGCTTCGATCTCCTCGAGGCGTGCGTACTCGAGCGGGGCGGTGGCGGAGGACAGGGTGCCGTAGCGGTAGGTCTGGGACTGCTCACGAGCATCGGTGCCGATGATCTCGCGCAGGAACAGTTCGTGTCGCTCTGCGGGACCCATCACGGCGCTGCGAGCCGGCTGCGCGGTCTCAGCCTGTGCGGCGGTCGCGGTGGAACCGGCTCCGCTGCCGGCATCGTCGGCTTCCGCGGCGGCCGCCTGGCCGACGGGTGCCGACTCCTGGACGCGTGCCGGACGCACTGCGCGGCGCTGGCGGCGTGTTCGGGTCAGGCGCAGCGCAGTTGCGAACATGACGGCGAGCCATGCGACACCCGCTGCGAGCCACCAGCTGGTGAGCCCGGCGATAGCGGTGCCGGTGAGCGCCAGTGCTCCGACCAGCAGGACCAGCAGGATCGCGGTCAGCAGCCGGTGACGGTTCTCCACGGGCGCGATGACCTCGGCGCCGAGATCACGGCCTGCGCCCTCAACCTCGAAGCGCGGGCGATCGATCGGAGTGCTGGGACGGAGCAGCTGGGAGCGGTGAGCCATGGGGGAAGCCTTTGCTGATCGTTGCCGGGCCCGCACGCCGCCAGTGAGGTCGCGTGCGGTGTGGGTGAACCTCTCCTGGTTCATCTCCTGCGCCTGACCGAGCAGTTCTCGGCGACGGGAGATGCGCGGCACAGCGTATCCCAGCCACATGAGCAGCAGGAGGACGAGGAGCACCGCACCAAGATTGAATTCGTTCACTGTTCCAGGGTAATGACAGCGATGTCATTTCCCGGTCAGACACGCGCGGCCTCCCCATGGAATCCGCTCACGGATTCAGCGGACGGTGCTCCTCCGCGGTCACGGCGAGCAGCAGGTGGTCGCGCCAGGCGCCGTTGACGTGCATCGACCCGGTCAGCAGGCCCTCACGGCGCAGCCCGACCTTGTGCGCCACCCGCAGGGATGCGGTGTTGGAGGGCTGGATCTGGGCGGTGACGCGGTGCAGGGCGAGGTCTTCGAAGCAGTAGTCCAGGGCGAGGCGCAGTGCCCGCGTCATCACTCCGCACCCGGCGGCGCTCTCCTCGATCCAATAGCCGATGGGGGCGGTGCTGACCGCGCCCCACATCATGGGGCCGATCATGACCAGGCCGGTCAGGCGCCCTTCCACCTCAACAGCGAGGGTTGCGGTGGAACCGAGCCGGTCGCTGCGGCGCAGGGAGCGGAACACTGCGGCGGAGGAGGCGGGGGCATCAGCCGACGGATCCACGGCCTCCCAGGGGCGGAGCCATTCCCAGTTCTGGTCCCGCAGACGGATGAATGCTCGACGGTCGCGGCGGCGCAGGGGCCGAAGCTCGACCCGCGGTTCGTGCCGCGGCGCGCCTGCGTCGGCCGGGGACTGGGCGGCAGGTCCGCCCGGTTCTCTCATGGTCACCCCTTGATCTTCGTGCCAGGATGGCGACATGAGCAACATCGACGACCTCACCGCCCGCAAGAAGGCGCTGCGCAAAGAGATCCTCGCCGCCCGCCGCTCCGCCTATTCGACACCGGAGGGCGCGCAGCGGCACCGTGATGAGTCCGAAGCGCTCGTCGCCCACCTGGAGGGCTTCATCGACTCCCATCTGGGTGACCTCGAGCGCCCCCTCGTGGTTGCGGGCTACAGCGCGCTGCCGACGGAGGCGAATCCCATGGCGCTGCTGCGCACCCTCGCAACCGGCGGTTCGACCGTCCTGCTGCCGGTGTACCACGGCGATGTGCTGACCTGGAGGGAGTGGGACGGCGTCAGCGAACTGGAGGCATCAGAAGGGGCGAAGTTCGGAACGGAACCGACCGGTGAGGACCACGGTGTGGAGGGCCTCGCCACGGCGGATCTGATCATCACGCCGGCGGTGGCGGTCGACCGTTCGGGCACCCGCATCGGCCACGGCAAGGGCTACTACGACCGCGCTCTTCAGCACCGGTCCACGGAGTCGTTCGTGGTGACTGCGGTGAACCCGTCGGAGCTTCTGCCGGCGGGAACGCTGCCGCGCGACGAGCACGACTACCCGATCCGGTTCGCTGCAACAGCGGACGGCATCGCGGTGCTCACCGACGACGCCTGACTCCCCCGTTACCTTGTGAGCACCCCGATGGACGGGGTCTGGTCGCTCGGCCGGGTATGGCTTTGTTGCCCTGCCATTGATGGTCCGGGGGGTGTTGCCGCCCGGTCGAGAGACACGCGTTGACC
>NZ_JAKRNG010000020.1:0-46774 GCF_022347125.1 Helcobacillus sp. ACRRO | reverse complement strand
CGCTGCAACGTCATCTACGCCATGCTCCGCGACGGCACCTACTACCAGCCACCGACAACCGCCCCTACCCCCGAGCCGACCGCTCTCGCGGCTTGACTCGAAACATAGGGACACCCCCCAGCAGGCGGCCCCGCGCGGCGGGCATCAGCCCTCGGCCGGCTCCTCCAGCCACGGCAGGGAGTCGACCGAGGCGGCCCGCTGCGCGAACACCGGTGTCTCCTCCGCCCACGCGGCGATGAACGCGGCGCGCTGATCGAACGTGGCGGCGGAGCTGAGCCGCACCGCGTGGGCGATCGAGGTCGTGGAGATCTCCTGCGCGAGCGCGGCCAGGCCCTCATCGGTCCGCTGCTCGGCGGTTAGCGGGTAGGCGGCTTCGCGGCGGGCCGGCTCCGCCTTCAGCGCGGTGATCGCCGGTGTGTACGACTCGGCGCGGCTCCGGTGGACGGCGGCGCGCTTCGCGTGGGCTGCGCGCTGGTCCTTCGGCGCGCGCGCTGCCACCACTTCGAGGGCGTACGCGCCGAACCATTCGTCGCGCTGCGCGTCCTGCATCAGCTGGGCGAGCCCGTCCTGCGGGTCGATGTAGGCGGGGTCCTCGGTGGGGACCGGACGCGTCGGCGCGAGGTCGGCGGCGGAGGGCGGTGCCGGGGGCGCGAGCGCCGAATCTCCGGTGACGGCGGCGAGACGGCTCAGCGCCCAGATCGAGAACACGCCCGCGGATGCGGTGATGCGCGCGAGTGATGCGGAGACCTGCACGGTGGCCTCCAGCATGAGGTCGCGCAGGGCGCGCAGCTGCTCGGCCACCTCGGCGGCGCCCGCTGCGGCATCGGCGGGGGAGGCGGCCGACGGGTAGGTGCCGTCCTCCAGTTCCGCTGCCGTGGCGAACGCCCGCTGCTGGTCCTGCATCGCTGCGGCGATGAGCGCGCTGAGCTTCTGGGCATCGCCCGTGGCCGCGGCGGCGAAGGAGTCGGTGACGGGGGCGGCGGTGACGAGCGCGGTGAGGATGTCGGTGCGGTACTGTTCGTCGATGCCCGGAGGCGGCGGGGTGTACTGGGCGGGCTGCCCCAGGCGCAGGCGGGCGCCGTTGGCGCAGCCGCTGAGCGTGACGCCGGCGGCGACGGCCCCGGTGAGGGTGAGTGCTCGCAGGGCCAGCATCCGTCGGCTGATGGGGCCGGGGGAGGGCGTGGCAGCGCTCATCGGTGGTGGTCCTTGTCCGGGTCGGCGGTGCGGGGGAGGGGTGCGCCACTGGGCCCCGGCTGGGGCGGGCGCCCTCCAACAGTAATAGAGTAGTGTCGAGCTCCTGCGCTCACGCAGTGCGGGGATTGTCAGACGAATACGAGGAGGACGCGGACCCGTGGCCATTCCACCGAAGCCGGACGATTCAGTCCTCATGGACGCGTTCACTCCGATCATCCACAGGCACGGCCTCGTCTGCGAATCCGTCCTCGCGCAGCGCGTCGGCGGCACGGTCCGCCTGGTCGTCACCGTGGACCTGCCGGAGGACGAGATCGGCAGCGCCGACCTCGACACCGTCACCGACGTCTCCGAAGAGATCTCGCAGCTGCTGGACGACGACCTCAGCCTCATCGGCGACGTCCCCTCGACGCTCGACGTCACCACCCCCGGCGTGTTCCGCCCCCTGGACAGCGTGCGCGCCTTCAAGCGCTCCCGCAGCCGCCTGCTCTCCGGCTCCCTCACCGACGGACGCACCTTCTACGGCCGCCTCACCGACGTGGTCGACGACGAGCTCGTCCTCGACGTGCAGAAGCCGCCGCACGACCCGAAGCGGAAGAAGAAGGGAGCGGCGGCCCCCGCCGCCGAGAAGCTGAAGCCCGGTGAGCACCGCGTGCCGATCACCGAGGTCGAGACCGCCGAGATCCAGCTCGAATTCCGCTGAGCACACCGCCACCATCCATCCGCACCGCCTGAGGAGGCCACCATGGACATCGATCTGGGAGCACTGCGCGCTCTGGAGCGCGAACGCGAAATCCCCATGCCCGTTCTGCTGGACGCAATCGCACAGGCCCTCCAGGTGGCCTACCAGCACACCCCGCACCCGGCGCCGAACGCCCGCATCGAGATCGACGAGTCCTCCGGCGCCGTGACGGTCATCGCTGAGGACCGCGACCAGACCGGCGAGATCATCGAAGAGTGGGACGACACCCCCGAGGGCTTCGGTCGAGTGGCCGCCGCCACCGCCCGTCAGGTGATCCTGCAGCGCATCCGCGAGCTCGAGGACGAGGCCGTGCTCGGCGACTTCGCCGGCCGCGCCGAGGAGATCGTCTCCGGTGTGATCCAGCAGGGGCGCGACCCGCGCCTGGTGTACGTGGACCTGCAGACCGTGGAGGGCATCCTGCCCCCGCACGAGCAGGTGCCGGGCGAGCACTATCCGCACGGCAAGCGGATCCGCGCCTACGTCTCGGACATCCGCCGCGGCGCGAAGGGCCCCGCCATCACGCTGAGCCGCACCCACCCGAACCTGGTGCGCCGCCTCTTCGAACTGGAGGTGCCCGAGATCGGCGACGGCACTGTGGAGATCCGCGCCCTCGCCCGCGAAGCCGGGCACCGCACGAAGATCGCCGTGTCCTCCGATGTGGACGGTGTGAATCCGAAGGGCGCCGCGATCGGACCGATGGGTCAGCGCGTCCGCTCCGTGATGGCGGAGCTCGAGGGCGAGAAGATCGACATCGTCGAGTTCGATGAGGACCCGGCGGTGTTCGTCGGCAACGCCCTCTCCCCGGCCCGCGTCAGCAGCGTGGTCGTCACCGATGAGGCCGCGAAGCAGGTGCTCGCGGTCGTGTCCGAGGGGCAGCTGTCGCTCGCGATCGGCAAGGCCGGGCAGAACGCTCGCCTCGCCGCGAAGCTCACCGGCTGGCGGATCGACATCCGCACCGAGGAGCAGCTGGCCGCTGAGCGCGCCGGCGGCGCTGCGGGGGAGCCGACGGATCCCGCCGAGACCATCGCTCCGGAGGCCTCCGTCGGCCCCGAGGATGAGGGCGACCTGGGCGCCTGATCTCGGCCAACGCGCACCCCGCGGGGGCGGCCGGGTGCGGGTGTGATCCCTCACCCGGGCGCTCACCGCACCCCGTTCCCGGGGCCACTCGGGTAGACTGGACAGGCTGGACGTGGGAACGGAGCGGAATTCAATGACCGATGAGGCATCGAATCGGCCGATCCGCACCTGCGTCGGATGTCGCACCCAGGACATCCGAGATCAGCTCGTGCGCGTTGTACGCGGCCCCTCCGCTGAGGGGGAGCCGCCTGCGGTCCGCCTCGATGAGACCCGCACCGCCCCCGGACGGGGCGCGTGGATCCATCCGGACGAGCAGTGCATCGCCGCGGCGCTCAAGCGCGGTGGTTTCAGCCGGGCCTTCAAGGGCCGGGTGGACATCACCGGACTCGAAGCGCAGCTGCGCGCCCGAGTGAACCCTTCGCAAGGAACCGAACCACCTTTGGAAGCGGGTAGAACACCAATGGACATCCGATGAGTACTCACCAATGAGCACCCACAGGAGCTAGTGGTCCGCGCCGCCCTGACTCGGCCGGCCGGACCGAGACAGGAGAATTGTGGCTAAAGTTCGCGTTCACGAGCTCGCCAAAGAGCTTGGTGTGACGAGCAAGGACGTCCTCAAGAAGCTTGAGGACCTCGGCGAATTCGTTCGCTCCGCCTCGTCGACCGTTGAACCCCCGGTCGCGCGCCGCGTTCGCGGCGCATTCCCGAAGTCCGACGGCGCCACCGCCGGCGGCACCCCCAAGCCCGGCCAGAAGCCCGGCGCCCCGAAGCCCGGCCAGAAGCCCGGTGCCCCCAAGCCCGGCGCACCCAAGCCCGGCCAGAAGGCAGCACCGGCGAAGGCCGATGGCGCCCCGGTCGCTGACCAGAAGCCCGCTGGCGACAAGCCGACCCCGTCGGCCGCGCCGTCCAGCGCCCCGAAGCCCGGCCAGAAGCCCGCTGCGAAGCCGGCCGCTGACGCCAGCCCGGCCAGCGCGCCGAAGCCCGGCGGCCCGAAGCCCCCGACCCCGGCGTCCGCTCCGAAGCCCGGCGCGGCATCCCGCCCCGGCCCGAAGCCGGGCGGCGGCCAGCGCCCGCAGCGCGGCGGCGCCGCCGGTGGCGGTCGCCCCGGCAACAACCCGTTCGCGTCCTCGCAGGGCATGCCCCGCCCGGGCGGCCCGCGTCCCCCGCGCCGCGACGGCGGAGGCCGTCCCGGCAACAATCCGTTCGCGTCCTCGCAGGGCATGCCCCGCCCCGGTGGCCCGCGTCCCCCGCGCCGTGACGGCCAGGGCGCAGGCCAGGGCGCACCGCAGGGCGCCGGCCAGGGTGGTCCCCGTCCCGGCGGTCCGCGCCCGGGCGGTCCCCGTCCGTCGCCGACCATGATGCCGGCACGGTCCGCTGCTGCTGAGAAGCCCCGCTCCGGCGGTGGCGGCGGCGGTCGCGGCCGTGGTCGCGGCGGTCAGGGCGGCGCACCCGGCGCAGGCCCCGGTGGCGGCGGCTTCGGTCCCCGTCCCGGTGGCGGCGGTCCCGGCCGCGGCCGCCGTGGCGGCACGCAGGGCGCGTTCGGACGCGGCGGCAAGCCCGCCCGCTCCCGCAAGTCGAAGCGCGCCAAGCGCCGCGAGTACGAGCAGATGCAGGCTCCGGCACCGGGCGGCGTGCAGATTCCGCGCGGTGACGGCTCCACGCCGATCCGTCTGCGCCGCGGCGCCTCGCTGACCGACTTCGCCGACCGCATCGACGTCAACCCGGCATCGCTGATCACCGTCCTCTTCGCCATGGGCGAGATGGCCACGGCCACCCAGTCCCTGGATGAGGACACGTTCCAGCTGCTCGGTGAGGAGCTCGGCTACAAGATCGAGATCGTCTCCCCGGAGGACGAGGAGCGCGAACTGCTCGAGCAGTTCGACATCGACCTTGAGGGTGAGCTGGACGAGGAGGACGACGAGGATCGTCTGCCCCGCCCGCCGGTCGTCACCGTCATGGGCCACGTGGACCACGGCAAGACCCGCCTGCTCGACTCGATCCGCCGTGCGAACGTCGGATCCGGCGAGGCCGGCGGCATCACCCAGCACATCGGTGCGTACCAGGTGCACGTGGACCACGAGGGCGAGGACCGCCCCATCACGTTCGTCGACACCCCGGGCCACGAGGCGTTCACCGCCATGCGAGCCCGCGGTGCGAAGGTCACCGACATCGCGATCCTTGTGGTCGCGGCCGATGACGGCGTCATGCCGCAGACCATCGAGGCGCTCAACCACGCCCAGGCTGCGGATGTGCCGATCGTGGTCGCGGTCAACAAGATCGACAAGCCGGAGGCGAACCCGGACAAGATCCGCGCCCAGCTCACCGAGTACAACCTCGTGGCTGAGGAGTACGGCGGCGACACCATGTTCGTGGACGTCTCCGCTCGCGAGGGCCTGCACATCGACGAGCTGCTGGAGGCCGTCCTGCTGACCGCCGATGCTGCCCTGGATCTGCGCGCCAACCCGGACAAGGACGCTCGCGGTGTCGCCATCGAGGCGAACCTCGACCGCGGCCGCGGCCCCGTCGCCACCGTCCTGGTGGAGCAGGGCACGCTGCGCGTCGGCGATGCGATCGTCTGCGGCACCGGCCACGGCCGTGTCCGCGCCATGCTCGATGAGAACGGCGACGCGGTCGAGGAGGCCCTGCCGTCCCGTCCGGTGCAGGTGCTGGGCCTCAGCTCCGTGCCCGGCGCCGGTGACACGTTCATCGTGCCCGCGGACGAGCGTCAGGCCCGCCAGATCGCTGAGAAGCGCGAAGCGGCCAAGCGCGCCGCCCAGCTGTCCAAGGCCCGCAAGCGCATGTCCCTCGAGGACATCAAGGAGGCCATGGAGCAGGGCAAGGTCGAGACCCTCAACCTCATCCTCAAGGGCGACGCCTCCGGTTCCGTGGAGGCGCTGGAAGAGGCACTGCTCGGCATCGAGGTCGGCGACGACGTCCAGCTGCGCGTCATCGACCGCGGCGTCGGCGCGATCACGATGAACAACATCAACCTCGCCATGGCGTCCGATGCCGTGATCATCGGCTTCAACGTCCGCGCCGAGGGCCAGAACGCCGAATACGCTGACCGCGAGGGCGTGGAGATCAAGTACTACTCGGTCATCTACCGCGCCATCGAAGAGGTGGAGAGCGCCCTGCTGGGCATGCTCAAGCCGGAGTACGAGGAGAAGGACCGCGGATCCGCCGAGATCCGCGAGATCTTCCGCTCCTCCAAGTTCGGCAATATCGCCGGCTCGATGGTCACCTCCGGCACGATCAACCGCGGCTCCAAGGCCCGCATCACCCGCAAGGGCGTTGTGGTCACCGAGAGCCTCGAGATCGCCGGCCTGCGCCGCTTCAAGGATGACGTCACTGAGGTCCGCGAGGGCTTCGAGTGCGGCATCAACCTGGGGTCGTTCAACGACATCCAGGAGGGCGACATCATCACCACGTACGAGATGGTGGAGAAGCCCCGCGAAGTGCCCAAGACCAACAAGAAGGACTGATCAGCGCACGCTGAGATGATGAGGCCCCGACCGCGTCCGAATGGGCGCGGGCGGGGCCTCGTCGCTTCCCACCCATCGGCAGTGAGGACACCATGACCACCGTTCTGCACGGACTGCTCGCCCCATCCGCCAACCGCGTCTACGGCCAGCAGGCTGCGGCTCTTGCCGCCGCCGAGCTCCGCTTCGTTCTGGCGCACACCGTGCCCGGAGCCCTTGAGGATGTCCGCGAGGAGTCCATCGCCGGCATGCCGACCCTGCGGATCGAGCTCGCCGACTGGGCGCTCGATGCCGACATCGGCGGCGCCGCGGGGGAGGGGATCGACGCGGCAGCGCGCGCCCGGGTCCTCACCGCTCTCGCCCGATCCCCCCACATCTTCGGCGTGTTCGACGAAGTCGGCACCATGCCGGCCCCGGAACCCGTCGGCCCCGACCGGGAGGCCGCCGGCCCCGCGGTGGGCCCGGCAGACGGCGCAGCTGGCGAGGAGCGCCTCTACGTCGACGAGATGCCCGAGCTGCCGCTGCTGCTGCCGGTGCGGACACCAGCTGTCGACCGGTTCGACTCCACCCTGCTCACCACCCTGAAGTATCAGGGGAAGACCAACGAGCAGTTCACTGCGCTCATGCTCAGCTGCGCCATCGCCGCCAGTGCCGACGCGCACCTGATCGAGGACACCTCCCGCCCGTTCACCGTCCTCGACCCCGTCGCCGGGCGCGGCACCACCCTCAACCAGGCACTCATGTGGGGGCTGGACGCCGTCGGCGTCGACCTCGACAAGAAGGACGCCGAACTGTTCCGCGCGTTCCTCACCACGTGGATGCGGGAGAACCGCCTGAAGCACACCACATCCGCGGAGCGGCTCACCGTCAACGGCCAGCAGCTCGGGTCCGTGTTCCGCGCCGACCTCGCCCGCAGCAAGGAGGAGCAGAGGGCCGGCCGCGGCCAGTCGCTCACCCTGTTCACCGCGGACACCACCGGGCTCGGCGCATTCATCCGCCCCCGCAGCGCCAACGCGATCGTCGCCGACCTCCCGTACGGGGTCCAGCATGGCGCCCGCGCGCAGGCGGGGAAGCAGACCCGGACGCCGAAGGCGGGCAAGCAGACGAAGAACGCCGCCCTGTCCCGCTCCCCGCTGCAGCTCGTGGAATCCGCCCTGCCCGCGTGGAGCCGCGCCATGACCGACGGCGCCAGCCTCGTCCTCGCCGTCAACCGCCGCACCGCGCCGTACCCCGCGATGGCGGAAGTGCTCCAGCAGGGCGGTCTGCGCCTGCTGACGGAGGACGGCCAGTTCCGCCACCGCGTGGACCGCTCCATCGACCGTGACATCATCGTGGCTGTGAAGCGCAGCCACCCCGCTTCCTCGACGAAAGGGACCCCATCATGACCGGCAACCCTCGCTCCCGGCGCATCGCCGACAGCATCAAGAAGATCGTCGCCACCGCCCTGGACTCCAAGGTGAAGGACCCCCGCCTCGGCTGGGTCACCATCACCGACGTCCGCGTGTCCGGTGACGGCCAGCAGGCCTCCGTGTTCTACACGGTGTTCGGTGGGGAGGAGGAGCGCCGGGCCACCGCCGCGGCGCTGAAGTCCTCCACCGGCATGCTCCGCACCGAGGTCGGCAAGGGCCTCGGCATCCGCCTCACACCGTCGCTGAAGTTCTTCGAGGACGCCATCCCGGAGACCGCGAAGACCATCGACGACCTCCTGGTGGAGGCGCGCTCCCGCGACGCCGAACTGGCCCGCTACAAGGAGGGCAAGGAGTACGCGGGTGGGGAGAACCCGTACCGTGACGACGCCGCAGCGGACAGTGGCGCTGCGGTCAGCGAAGGCGAGGACGGCGAGCGCGCGTGAACGCCCCCGGCCCCGTCGGCATCGCGCTGGTCGACAAACCCACCGGCCTCACCAGCCATGACGTGGTCGCGCGCCTGCGCTACCACCTCGGCACCCGCAAGGTGGGCCACGCCGGCACGCTGGACCCGATGGCGACCGGGCTGCTGGTGATCGGCGTCGGCCAGGGCACCAAACTGCTCACCTACGCCGTCGGCCTCGACAAGACGTATGAGGCGACCATCCGCCTCGGCGTCGCCACCATCACCGACGACGCCGAGGGCGACGAAACGGGTCCGCGCCGCCCGGCCGACGGCATCAGCGACGACCAGATCGCCGCTGCCGTCGAGGACCTGACCGGAGACATCCTCCAGGTCCCCAGCGCCGTGTCCGCCATCAAGGTGAACGGGCAGCGGTCCTACGCCCGCGTCCGCGCCGGCGACGACGTCCAGCTGGAGGCCCGCCCCATCCGCGTGGCCCGCTTCGAGGTGACGGGGACCCGTCGGCAGGCCGACGGGTTCTGCGACATCGACGCCGTCATCGACTGCTCCTCCGGCACTTACATCCGTGCACTGGCCCGCGACCTCGGCGAGGCCCTCGGGGTGGGCGGGCACCTGACGGCTCTGCGCCGCACCCACGTCGGCAAGTGGAGCGTGCAGGACGCCGGCACGGTGCCGAAGCGGGACGCGCCCAAGGCGGCGGAGGACCCGTCGGCCTCCCCAGTGGTGCTGCGCGGCCTCGGTGAGGTCGCCGGCGGCCTGCTGCCGGTGGTGCCGGTGGGGGAGGCGGATGCGCGCTCCCTCCGGTTCGGGCAGATGATCCACGCACCAGAGGCGAGCAGCCCTGAGGATGCGGGGGAGCTCAGCGCTGCGGTCGGTCCCGGGGAGGACCTCGTGGCGATCGTGGAGCCGCACCGCGGGCGCCTCAGACCGGCCACCGTGTTCCCCGCCTGAGGCTGAGAACAGCGAAGCGGGCTGGCCCCTGATCAGGGCCAGCCCGCTTCGTCATGCTGGGTGCTCGGTGCCGATCAGCGCGGCACGCAGTCGTGCATCAGCGGTGGGACACCACCTTGGTGCCCATCGGGGCCCAGTCGTAGAACCACTTCGCGTCCTGCACGGGCAGGTTGATGCAGCCATGTGAGCCGGCGTAGCCGAAGCTGGAGCGCCACGGTGCGCCGTGGATCGCGTAGCCGCCCTTGAAGTACTGCACGTAGGGGACGTCCTTCGTGTAGTAGTACTTCGGGTGGCCCTTCGGATACTTGTACTCGTTGGTCATGTCCTGCTTGTCGTAGCGCAGGTAGGTGGTGAACTCGCCGGTGGCGGTCTCATTGCCGGGCTTGCCGTCCACCATGGAGATCGGACCGTACACCTTCTGGGTGCCCTGGTACGCGGTGATGGTCTTGTTCGACAGGTTGATGTCGATCCACTTGTCACCGCTGGTCGCCTCCTTCGGCGCGTGCGCCGGCAGAGCGGGCTTGTCGTCCGTGGACTCCTTGTCCTCCGGCTTCGCGTCGTCGGACTTCTTGTCCGCAGCCTTCTTCTCGTCGGCCTTCTTCTTCTCGTCGGCCTTCTTCTTCTCAGCGTCGTCGGACTTCTTCTCGTCCTTCTTCTCCGCCTCGATCACGGTGGTGGTGTCCTTCGCCGGCACCTTCTTCGTGGTGAAGGTCGCGGAGAACTCCGTGCCCTTCTGCATCGCGGTGACGAACTCGGAGCTGACCTCATCCACGTTGGTGACGGAGGTGCCGTCCACCTTCTCGTTGAGGACCTTGATGACCTTGCCGTCACCGTCCACACCGGTCACACCGTTCTTCGGCGACACCTCGATCTCGTTCGCCATGGTCTGGACGTAGGCGGCGGCCTCGTCGGCGTTGACCTGCGTCTCGAAGTCGGTGCCATCAGCATTCGGTGCAACGGTCACGAAGTGGAGGCGGTCCTGCTTGGAGATCTCGAAGGTGCGGCCGTTCGGGCCGGTGACCGTCATCGGCTTGTCCAGCATCGCCTCGGTCCGCTTCACCGCGGCCTCGGCCTTCTCGGTGCTCAGAGCCGGCTCCATGCGGGTGAACTCCTGCGTGATGGTGAAGTCCTTCATGCCGGAGGCGCCCTTGCGGACCGTCTGCACGAACTGCTCCGGATCCACACCGAGGCCCGCCTGGGCCTCGGTCACGGAGAAGGAGCCGTTCTCGGGGTCGTAGGTGACCTCGGCGTTCTTCGCGCTCTCGCGGCCCTCGGGAACCAGGCCGGAGGCGTAGTCGGTGGTGACCTTGCGGTCCATCGTCAGGACCGGCTTGACGGCGTGGTCGCCGCCGAAGACCACATTGCCCACCGAAGCGTCGCGCTGCACAGCAGCGGCCGCGGTGGCCTGCGGATCCAGGGTGACGCCGAGGTCCTCGATCGGAACGGCAGTGCTCTCACCCTCGGCCACGATGGTGGCCTTGACGCCGGTGTCCTGGCCGGAGAGGAGCTTCGTGATCTCCGCCTGGGTCATCCCGGAGACGTCCTTGCCCATCACGGTCGTGCCGGGAAGGGCCTTCCCCTCGAACTGCTTGGCGTACGCCATGGAACCGCCGGTAGCTACGAGAGCGAGCACGGCCAGAGCAGCGATCACCCAGAGGATGATGCGGCGTGACCTGGTCTGCGTCGCAGTCGACATGTCTATCGTCCTTACGTTCTCTTCGATGCGCGGGCGTGTCCGCGCACATGGGCGCTATCGTACCCGCCTGCCAGGCGGAGGTGCTATTGATGCGCGTGTTACATCATCGGTGCCCTCACAGCCGGAGACGGTGCGCGCGGCGCGCCGGGGGCCGGTGCACAGGGTTTAGGGTGGGGGAGGCAGAACTTCGGACCGCGGCAGGAAGGCAGATGGTTGAGCAGAGGAGAGCTGTGGGCCAGCGCAGCTGACGTGCCCGCATCCGTCGAGCCCAGCGCCGTCACCATCGGCAACTTCGACGGCGTCCACCTCGGCCACCAAGCGGTGCTCCGCCAGCTCCAGGACGCCGCCGCCGCACGCGGCCTGCGCCCCATCGCCATGACCTTCAACCCGCACCCCCGGCATGTCATGACCGGCTCGGTGGTGCCGCCGCTCATCACCGGCTACGCCCGGCGCGACGACCTCATCCGCGACCTCGGCATCAGCGTGCTCGACCTCGAGTTCACCCGCGGCTTCGCCCAGCACAGCGCGGAGGACTTCGTGCGGATCTTCCTCGTGGAGCTGCTGAACGCGAAGGCGGTGGTGATCGGGCGCGATTCCCGCTTCGGTCGCGCCAACGAAGGCGACCTCGGCACCATGCAGGAGCTGGGGGAGAAGCTCGGCTTCGAGGTTCTGGTCGTCGATGAGCTCGGCATCTCCGCTTCCTGCAGCCGCGTCTCCTCCTCCGTGATCCGCGCCGCCATCACCTCCGGTGACGTCGGCAGCGCCGCCGGCATGCTCGGCCGCCCCCACGCGGTGGCCGACGTCATCCAGCACGGCTTCAAGCGGGGACGCGAACTCGGCTTCCCCACCGCGAACTTCAGCGCGCGGCCCGACGGCCTCGTCCCCGCCGACGGGGTCTACGCCGGCCTCCTGAGCGTCGAGGTGCCCACCCGGGCGGACCACCCGGACGCGCAGATGCGCCTGGCGCCGGCCACCATCTCCATCGGCACCAACCCCACCTTCGAGGACGGGCCCCTGCACACCATCGTGGAGACCTACGTGCACGGCTCCCACGACCTCGACCTGTACGACAAGCGGGTGCGGGTGGACTTCATCGAACGCCTCCGCCCCACCCTGGCCTTCTCCTCCATCGATGAGCTGGTGGTGCAGATGCGGCAGGACGTCGAGGTGACTCGCCGCACTCTGGGGGAGTGGACCGGGGTCCGCTGAGCCCCCTGCTGGTACTGTGGGAAGGCCGTCAGATCGGCCACGGATCGTAGAGCCCGAGAGAACATGCCTCGGAGCGCCGTGCAGCAACACGTATAGAAGGAGAGCCAGTGGCCTTCGATTCTGCAACCAAGCAAGCCATTGTCAAGGAATTCGGTCGCACCGAGGGTGACACCGGTTCCCCCGAGGTCCAGGTCGCTCTGCTGACGCACCGCATCAAGTACATGACGGAGCATCTGAAGACCCATAAGCACGATCACCACAGCCGCCGCGGCCTCATGCTGCTGGTCGGCCAGCGCAAGCGCCTCCTGAAGTACCTTCAGGCCATGGACATCGAGCGCTACCGTGCTCTGATCCAGCGCCTGGGCATCCGCCGCTGATCACCGATCGCCGCTCACCTCTCCAGGTGGGCGGCGATTCTGTTCCCCTATACTCGCACCCGAAACACACCAACGAAGGGGGCCCGACGGAGTCGGTCTTCGGCAGTGACATCCGCGTTCAGAACCGCCCAGCGGCGGCCCGAGCAGACCGCGCGTGTGATTGTTGATGACCGGACCGGGGCCCATGAAGGAGAAGTTCCATGGACCACGATGTGAAGTCCACTCTCGCCGTCATCGACAACGGTGACTACGGCCAGCGCCAGGTGCGCTTCGAGACCGGCCGCCTCGCCAAGCAGGCCGCCGGCGCCGTCTCGGTGTTCCTCGACGACGACACGATGGTGTTCTCGGCGACCGCCGTCTCCAACCAGCCGAAGGAGCACTTCGACTTCTTCCCGCTGACGGTGGACGTCGAAGAGCGCATGTACGCAGCGGGCCGCATCCCCGGCTCGTTCTTCCGCCGCGAAGGCCGCCCCGGCACCGACGCGATCCTCGCCTGCCGCCTCACCGACCGCCCGCTGCGCCCCGCCTTCGTCAAGGGGCTGCGCAACGAGGTGCAGATCGTGCTGACCGTCATGGCCTGCAACCCGAACGACGCCTACGACGTCCTCGGCATCAACGGCGCCTCCGCTTCCACCCAGATCTCCGGCCTGCCGTTCTCCGGCCCGATCGGCGCCGTGCGCATCGCGCTCATGCCGAACGCCGAGGGCGGTCAGTGGATCGCCTTCCCGACCTTCGAGCAGCTCGACGAGGCCGTGTTCTCCATGGTCGTCGCCGGCCGCATCGTCGGTGACGACGTCGCGATCATGATGGTCGAGGCCGAAGCCACCGACAACGCCTGGACCCTCATCAAGGACCAGGGCGCCGTGGCGCCGACGGAGTCCGTCGTCACCGAGGGCCTGGACGCCGCCAAGGTGTTCATCCGCACCCTCTGCGAGGCGCAGCAGTCGCTCGCCGAGCAGGCCGCGAAGCCGGTCCGCGAGTTCCCGCTGTTCCTGGACTTCCAGGACGACGCCTACGAGATCGTCGAGCGCACCGCGAAGGACCGCCTCACCGAGGTCATGAGCATCGCCGACAAGCTCGAGCGCGAGCAGAAGACCGAAGAGCTCCTCGCCGAGGTGCAGGAGGAGCTCGCCGAGCAGCTCGAGGACCGCGAGAAGGAGGTCACCGGTGCCTTCCGTGCGCTCACCAAGGAGGTCGTGCGCACCAAGATCCTCACCGAGGGCGTCCGCATCGACGGCCGCGGCCCCCGCGACATCCGACAGCTCTCCGCTGAGGTCGAGGTGCTGCCGCGCGTCCACGGCTCCGCCCTGTTCGAGCGCGGCGAGACCCAGATCCTCGGCGTCACCACGCTGAACATGCTGAAGATGGAGCAGCAGATCGACGGCCTCTCGCCGGTCGACCGCAAGCGCTACATCCACCACTACAACTTCCCGCCGTACTCCACCGGTGAGACCGGCCGCGTCGGCTCCCCGAAGCGCCGCGAGATCGGCCACGGCATGCTCGCCGAGCGCGCCATCACCCCGGTGCTGCCGGGCCGTGAGGAGTTCCCGTACGCGATCCGCCAGGTGTCCGAGGCGCTCGGCTCCAACGGCTCCACCTCCATGGGCTCCGTGTGCGCCTCCACCCTGTCCCTGATGAACGCCGGTGTGCCGCTGCGCGCACCCGTCGCCGGCATCGCCATGGGCCTCGTCTCCGCTGAGGTGGACGGCGAGACCAAGTACTCGGCCCTCACCGACATCCTCGGCGCCGAGGACGCCTTCGGTGACATGGACTTCAAGGTCGCCGGCACGAGCGAGTTCATCACCGCGATCCAGCTGGACACCAAGCTCGACGGCATCCCCGCGAGCGTCCTCGCCTCGGCACTGTCGCAGGCTCGCGAGGCCCGCCTGCACATCCTGAACGTGCTGAACGAGGCCATCGACCAGCCGGACGAGATGAGCCCGTACGCTCCGCGCGTCCTCGCCGTCACCATCCCGGTGGACAAGATCGGTGCGGTCATCGGCCCGAAGGGTCAGATGATCAACCAGATCCAGGACGACACCGGCGCCGACATCACCATCGAGGACGACGGCACCGTCTACATCGGCGCCACCGACGGCCCCTCCGCCGAAGCGGCCCGCGCCGCCGTCAACGCCATCGCCAACCCGATGGTCCCCGAGACCGGTGAGCGCTACCTCGGCACCGTGGTCCGCGTGGTCGACTTCGGCGCGTTCGTGTCGCTGACCCCGGGCAAGGACGGCCTGCTGCACGTCAGCAAGCTGCGCGACCTCAACGGCGGCCAGCGCGTGAACAACGTGGAGGACGTCGTCTCCGTCGGCCAGAAGATCGAAGTGGAGATCCGCGAGATCGATGCCCGCGGCAAGATCTCCCTCGACGTCGTCAAGGACGACGAGGGCGAGGACTCCGCTGAGGACAGCGGCGAGGAGAACTGATCCCCGCCTGCTGAGGACAGCATGAGCAGCCCCGCTGATCGAGCCCACCGCTCGGCCAGCGGGGCTGC
Source organism: Helcobacillus sp. ACRRO (assembly GCF_022347125.1). Classification (NCBI taxonomy): domain Bacteria; kingdom Bacillati; phylum Actinomycetota; class Actinomycetes; order Micrococcales; family Dermabacteraceae; genus Helcobacillus; species Helcobacillus sp. ACRRO. The sequence continues at coordinate 31,722 of NZ_JAKRNG010000020.1, read as the reverse complement.
CCCGTTTCCGCGCTGCTCGTGGGCAGAGGCGCCTGGGCATCGCGGTGGTCAGCGCCCCGCTAGAGTGGATGGGTGCCGATTCCACTCTCACTGACCGAGCCCGGGCTGGAGCAGACCCTCGAGGACTCCACCGGTTCCCTGATCAGCCGCTCCATCCTTCCCGGCGGCATCCGCCTCATCACCGAACGCGACCCGTCGGTCCGCTCCGCCTCCGTCGGCTTCTGGCTGCCCGTCGGCTCCCGCGACGAGACCCCCGAGCACGCCGGCTCCACCCACGTCCTCGAACACCTCCTGTTCAAGGGAACGCCGAGCCGCACCGCCCTGGAGATCGCCACCGCGTTCGATGAGGTCGGCGGGGAGACCAATGCCGCCACCGCGAAGGAGCACACCTGCTACTACGCTCGCGTGCGCTCCGCCGATCTCCCCATGGCCATCAGCGTCCTCGCTGATATGGTCACCTCCCCGCTGCTGGACGAGGACGCCTTCCTCACCGAGCGCGAAGTGATCCTCGAAGAGCTCGCCATGGCGGAGGACGATCCCACTGACGTCGGCTTCGAAGCCGTGATGGCTGATGTCCTCGGACCGGACACGGCCCTGGGCCGCCCTGTCGGCGGCACCCCCGAGACCGTCATGGCCGTCGGCCTGGAAAACGTCCGCGACCACTACCGCGAGCACTACGCCCCCGAGCGCCTGCTGGTCACCGCGGTCGGCGACGTCGACCACGTGCAGGTGCGCGAGCTCGTCCTCGCCGCCGTCTCCGCCGGCGGCTGGTCGCTGGCCGACGGGGCCCTGCCCACCCCGATGCGCTCCACCACCGCGCACCGCATGCCGCCCGAGAAGCGGTCGATGCGGGAGCTGCGCCGCGACACCGAACAGACCCACGTCTTCATCGGCGGGCCGTCCATCACCGCGGTCGACGACCGCCGGCAGGCGATGACCGTGCTGATGAGCATCCTCGGCGGCGGCATGAGCTCCCGCCTGTTCCAGGAAGTGCGCGAACGCCGCGGCCTCGCCTATTCCGTGTACTCGTACCATTCGGCGTTCCGCGACGCCGGCATGGCCGGAATGTACGCAGCGTGCCGCGCCAAGAGCGCAGACGCCGTCGCCGACCTCCTCGTCGCCGAAGTGGAACGCATGGCCGAGCACGGCATCACCGACGACGAGCTGCGCCGCGCCCTCGGCCAGATCACCGGCTCGATGGCGCTCGGGCTGGAGGACACCCAGTCGCGGATGGCGCGCCTGGCCACCTCTGAACTGCTCCAGGGCCAGTTCCGCAGCGTCGACGAAGCGCTCGACGCTTTCAATGCGGTCGAGCGCCCCCAGGTGCAGCAGCTCGCCGCCGAGATGGCGGACGCCGTCGGCACCCGCGTGGACGTCGGTCCCGAACGCACCCCCACCCAGGCCATCCCCACCACCACCTCCGAGGAGAACCAGCGATGAGCACCATCCGCGCAGCAGTGATCGGCGCCAACGGGCGCATGGGCAGCGAAGCCGTCAGGGCCCTGGAGGAGGCCGACGGCATCGAGTTCGTCGCCGGCATCACCCGCGAGGACAGCATCGAGGACCTCCTCGACGAGAACGGGCAGAAGCGCGTGGACGTCCTGGTGGATCTCACCGTCCCCGATGCCACGAAGCAGAACGTGCTGTGGGCCGTGGAGCACGGCATCCACGTGGTCGTCGGCGTCACCGGCTGGACCGACGAGTCCCGCGCCGACGTCACCGCCGCACTGGAGAAGAGCCCCGGCACCGGTGTCATCATCGCCCCGAACTTCGCGATCGGCGCCGTCCTCGCGATGACGTTCGCCCAGAAGGCCGCCCGCTTCTACGAATCCGCCGAGATCATCGAACTGCACCACCCGAACAAAGTGGACGCCCCGTCCGGCACCGCCATCCACACCGCTGAGGCCATCGCCCGCGGCCGCGAGGCGGCCGGCAGGGGCCAGGCCCCCGATGCCACCGAGAAGGACCCGCACGGCGCCCGCGGCGCCCGCATCGACGGCATTCCCGTGCACGCGGTGCGGCTGCGCGGCCTTACCGCGCACGAAGAGATCCTGTTCGGCAACACCGGTGAGCAGTTCACCATCCGCCACGACTCCTTCGACCGCATCAGCTTCATGCCCGGCATCGTGCTGAGCGTGCGCGAAGTCGTGGACCGTCCGGGCCTCACCGTGGGCCTGGAGAACATCCTCGACCTCGACTGAGACGCACTGTGGGACAGAAGATCTTCGCCGCCGTCATGGTGCTGCTGTGCCTCATCTACGTGTGGGGCATGGGCTGGATCGCGTACGGCTTCCTCACCTCCGACACCCCGGTGGGCATCGGGCTCGGCCTCGCGCTCATCGTGCTGATCGGCCTCAGCCTGTGGGTGCTGTGGCGGGAGGTCCGCTTCGGCCTCGACACCCAGCGCCTCGCCCGCGCCGCCCGGGCCGACGGATTCTTCGACCGCGTCACCGAGGACGAGCTCAAGAGCTTCCCCGCGGCGAAGCGGGACGTGGAGGCGGACCCGGAGGCGTGGCAGCCGTGGCTGCGGCTGTCGCTCGCGTACGAGGCGAAGCGGGACCGCCGCAATGCCCGCATGGCGATGCGGGAAGCGGCGAAGCGCCACCGCGACTGAGCCCGGCCGCGCAGGTCCGGCCGGAGCCGGCGCGGGGACTCGGCTCGCCGGCGCGCTCAGCCCCAGCCGAGCAGGCGCGTCAGCGCCGTCGCCGCTGCCGCTGCGATGATCACCAGCAGGAACGGGGCGCGCCGCCACAGCAGCACCACCGCGACCGCCGCACCGACGATGCGGGCATCCACCGCCACGGACGTGCCGGACGTCAGCGTCTGGGTCGCCACCAGCGCCGCCAGCAGGGCGATCGGCATAAGCGACAGGATCCGCGAGATCCGCGGACGGTTCAGGAACGAGGCGGGGATCTGATAGCCCAGCCATTTCTGCCCCAGGGACAGCAGTGACGCCGCGATCACCGCCGCCCACAGCATCCCGCCGCTCATGCCCGCTCCTTCTCGTCGGAGGACACGGATGCAGCCGCGGAGGAGCCCTCAGCAGGCGCGGCACCCGTCGGCCCCTCGGGCAGGAACGCGAACAGCACCGCCACCAGCGCCGCACAGATCACCGGCAGCCCCGGCGGCATCAGCGGGACCAGGATCAGCGCCAGAAACGCCGCCGCGACCGCCAGCGCCACCGCTTCCCGGCGCACCAGGCGCGGCCACAGCAGGGCGATGAACGCGGCCGCCGCCGCACCGTCGAGCCCCCACGCGCCCGGGTCCGACATCCAGGAGCCGAGGAACGCCCCCAGCACCGTGAACGCGTTCCACCACACGTACACCCAGATCCCGGCGGACCAGAACCCCACACGCTGCAGCTCCGGAGTCGGGGCGGCCAGCGCGTTCGCCGCGGACTCGTCGATCGTCAGAACGGAGCGGGCCAGCCCGCGCAGGCCCCCGCGGGGGAGCACCGGTGTAAGGGAGATGCCGTACACCGTGTTGCGGATGCCCAGCAGGGTGGAGGTGGAGATCGCCGACACCGCCGAGCCGCCGGAGGCGACTACGCCGACGAACGCGAACTGGCTGCCGCCGGAGAACAGCACCGCGCTGAGCACAACCGCCTGCAGCACGCTCAGACCCGACGAGGTTGCGAGCGCACTGAAGGAGATTGCGTACAGCCCCGTCGCGAAGCCGATGGAGCGGCCTCGGGAGCGGACCGTGCGCGCAGCCTCGGCGGTCATCGGAGGGAACCTGTCGTCATGATGGACCCACCTTAGGGACGGCGGGGGCCCGTGCGCGCATGCGCCGCGATCCGAGACGCATCGGACGTGCCGGCGAGGACGCGCCGGGACCCTCGGGCCCGGGCTCATCCCGTAGGCTGAGGGCATGAGTGAGATTGTGTTCCGTTCCGATGTGACCGTGGAGCTCGTCCGCTGCTCCGCCGCCGATTCGGACGTTGTGTTCGCCGCCCGAGTCTCGACCGTGGGAGAGCAGTCCAAGGATGTCGTGGGTCAGGAGGATGCGGGGCGCGATCGCGGCCTCATCCGCTACCTGATGCGCGACCGCCACGGCTCCCCGTTCGAGCACAACAGCTTCACCTTCTTCGTCGAAGCGCCGATCTTCGTGTTCCGCGAATTCATGCGCCACCGCATCGCTTCCTACAACGAAGAGTCCGGCCGCTACCGGGAGATGCGGCCCGTGTTCTACGTCCCCGGTGATGACCGCCGCCTCATCCAGAAGGGCAAACCCGGCGCGTACGACTTCTACGAGGGCACCGATGAGCAGCGCGAACTCGTCCAGGCCGAGCACCGCCGACAGGCGGAGGCCGCCTACGAGTCCTACCGCCGGATGCTCGATGCCGGTGTGGCCCGCGAGGTCGCCCGCGGCGTGCTGCCGCTGAGCCTGTTCAGCTCGATGTATGTGACGATGAACGCCCGCTCCATGATGAACTTCATCAGCCTGCGCACCACCAGCGACGACTCGCACTTCCCGTCGTTCCCGCAGCGGGAGATCGAAATGGTCGCCGAGAAGATCGAGCAGCTGTTCGCCGAGAAGATGCCGATCACCTACGAAGCGTTCAACGACGCCGGGCGCGTCGCCCCGTGAGCACGGCGGCACCGGCCCCTTCGTTCCACCTGCCCGGCCGTCACCGCCCCGGCGCCGCCGGTCGCGCAGAGCCCGTCGGCCCCCGATCATCGGAGATGAGATGACCACCGCAGAAAACAGTTCTCTGGACCTCGGGACGCTCGGCGTCGCGATGGTCACACCGTTCACCGAGGACGCCAGCGCGGTCGACCACGACGCGCTGCGAGTCCTCACCGAGCACCTGCTCGACATCGGCCACGACCTGCTCGTGGTCAACGGCACCACCGGCGAATCGCCCACCACCTCGGATGAGGAGAAGCTCGCGATCCTCCGCACCGTCAAGGAGACCGCCGGGGACCGCGCACAGGTGATGGCGGGCATCGGCTCCAACAGCACCGCCCACACGGCCGCCCTGGCCCGTGCCACCGCCGCCACCGGCTGCGCCGACAGCCTCCTGGTGGTCACCCCGTACTACAACAAGCCGTCCCAGGGGGGCGTGAAGGCGCACTTCCGCGCCGTGGCGGAGGCGTCCGACCTCCCGATTCTGCTGTACGACATCCCCGGCCGCGCCGGCATCCCGATCACGCCGGAGACCGCGATCGAACTGTCCGCGATCCCAACGATCCGCGGCGTCAAGGACGCCCGCGGCGACCTGCACGACGGATCCGACCTCATGCGGATCACGAAGCTGGAGATCTACTCCGGTGAGGACGCGCTGAACCTGCCGTGGCTGTCCGTCGGCGCCTCCGGCATCATCTCGGTCTGCTCCCATGTCACCGGGCGCCTCGACCGCATGCAGATCGACGCCGCCCACCGCGGCGACCTCATCACCGCGCAGCGCATCCACTCCTCCCGGATCCCCTTCGTCAACGCCCTGATGAACCAGGTGCCGGGAGCGGTCGCCGTGAAGCACGCCATGGAGCACTTCGGCATCCTGCCGCACGCCACGGTGCGCCTGCCGCTGACTCCCGCGGACCCGCAGCAGATCGCGCGGATCACCGCCTCCAGCAGCGCCCTCGCGGGCATCGTCAAGCAGTTCGAACGAGGGGACAAGAAGTGAGCGAATCACCCTTCCACGCCAAGCTCGGCACCCCGCCGAAGCTCAAGCCCGGCACCCTGCGGGTCACCCCGCTGGGCGGCCTCGGCGAAGTCGGCCGCAACATGACCGTCTTCGAGATCGACGGTCGCCTCCTCATCGTGGACTGCGGCGTCCTCTTCCCGGAGGAGTCGCAGCCCGGTGTGGACCTGATCCTCCCGGACTTCACCTCCATCCGGGACCGCCTCGACGACATCGTCGCGATCGTCCTCACCCACGGCCACGAGGACCACATCGGCGCCGTGCCGTACCTGCTGCGCCTCAAGCCGGACATCCCCCTCGTGGGAAGCCAGCTCACCCTCGCCTTCATCGAGGCGAAGCTGAAGGAGCACCGCATCAAGCCGCTGACCATGGCGGTCAAGGAGGGCGAGTTCCAGGACCTCGGCCCGTTCGAATGCGAATTCGTCGCCGTCAACCACTCCATCCCCGATGCGCTCGCCGTCGCGATCCACACCGATGCCGGCACCGTGCTGCACACCGGTGACTTCAAGATGGACCAGCTGCCGCTGGACGGCCGCCTCACCGACCTGCGCGCCTTCGCCCGCCTCGGCGAGGAGGGCGTGGACCTGTTCCTCGTGGACTCCACCAACGCTGAGGTTCCTGGCTTCACCGTGCAGGAGCGGGAGATCGGCCCCGTGCTCGAGGGCATCTTCGCGAAGTCGGAGAAGAAGGTCGTGGTGGCGTCCTTCTCCAGCCACGTGCACCGCGTGCAGCAGGTGTTCGATGCCGCCGCGAAGCACGGCCGCAAGGTCGCGTTCGTGGGCCGCTCCATGGTCCGCAACATGACCATCGCCGCGGAGATGGGCTACCTGAACATCCCCAAGAACACCCTCATCGACGTCCGGAAGACCGACTCCATGCCGGATGACAAGGTCGTGTTCATGTGCACCGGCTCCCAGGGTGAGCCGATGGCGGCGCTGGGCCGCATCGCCAACCGCAACCACCGCATCGAGGTGGGGGAGGGCGACACCATCATCCTCGCCTCCTCCCTCATCCCCGGCAACGAGACCGACGTGTTCCGGGTGGTCAACGGCCTGCTCGCGCTCGGCGCGAACGTGGTGCACCAGGCGAACGCGCGGGTGCACGTGTCCGGTCACGCCAGCGCCGGTGAGCTGCTTTACTGCTACAACATCCTCCAGCCGAAGAACGTGATGCCGGTGCACGGCGAGGTCCGCCACCTCATCGCCAACGGCGACATCGCGCACTCCTCCGGTGTGCCGCGCGAGAACATCATCCTCACCCGCGACGGCGGCGTCGTGGACCTGAAGGACGGTGTGGCGAAGGTCGTCGGCGAAGTCGAATGCGGCTACGTGTACGTGGACGGCTCCTCCGTCGGCGAGGTCAGCGAGTCCGATCTGAAGGACCGCCGCATCCTCTCCGAAGAGGGCTTCATCTCCCTGTTCGCCGTGGTGTCCTCCGAAACGGGGGAGCTGGTGACCGGCCCGGAGATCCACGCCCGCGGCATCGCGGAGGACGACGACGTGTTCGAGAAGCTCAAGCCGCAGATCAAGAAGGCGCTGGTGCGTGCCATCGAGGAGGAGAAGGGACACGACACCGTGCAGCTGCAGCAGGCGATGCGCCGCGTGGTGGGCCGCTTCGCCTCGCAGCGTCTGCGCCGCCGCCCCATGATCATCCCGGTGGTTGTGAAGGCCTGAGCCGAGAACTTCCCGACATCCCCGCCCCCGTCCGGCGCCCCGCTTCGAGGCGCGGCGGGGGCGTCGGGGTAGATTGGGGGCATGGCTGCACGGACGTCTTCCCCCGCACGTGCGTCGAAAGGCTCTGCACGCAAGGGCTCATCGCGAACCGCGAAGCAGGACGGTTCCTCGACGCTCCCCCTTCCCATTCGGGCTGCCCGAGCGGGCTACCTCGGCGTGGCCCGCGCCGTCGGCGGCTTCATCCGCGGCATCGGCTTCGCCCGCTGGGACGTCGCCTATGAGCAGCGGCGCGACGGCTTCGCGCTGTTCCTGCTGCTGCTGGCGCTGCTGATCGCGATCCCGGACTGGTTCCAGGCGCGCGGCCCCGTGTTCGGCGCCGTGCACACCGTCTCCGCGTCCACGTTCGGCATCATGAGCGTGGTGCTGCCGCTGCTGCTGGGCGGCTGGTCGGTGCGCATGTTCCGCCGCCCCGACTTCGTCCACGCCAACACCCGCATCGGCATCGGCATCGCCGTGCTCATCGGCTCCCTCTGCGCAATCGCCTCGGTCAGCGCCCGCCTGCCCGCCCCCGCCGACGGAGTCACCGCCCTCAGCCTCGGCGGCGGTGTGCTCGGGTACCTGGTGGCGGCCCCGCTCGCTGCGCTGGTCCCCACCTGGGTGGTGGTGATCCTCGCGCTCGTCGCCGCGTTCTTCGCGGTCCTGATCATGACGGCGACCCCGCTGAATGCGATCGTGCCGAAGCTGCACGAGGTGTACCTCGCGCTCGTGGGCCACGGCCAGAACGAAGCCGATGAGCGCGCCGCGTTCGGGCTGGAGGCCCGCCCCACCCGGGAGGAGCGGATCGCTCGTCGCACCGGCGCTGTCCGCGCCGGGGGAGGGGCCGACGGGGACCGCGATGACGACGAGCCGAAGCCGTCCAAGCGCGCCAGCTCGCTGCTGCGCCGCCGCAAGCGCGGCCAGGAGCCCGATACCGAGGTGATGGCCGACGGCGCGGGGCACGACGAGTTCGGCTACAGCGGCGACACTCCGTACGAGACCGGTGTGACACAGGCCGATGCCCAGGGCGCCACGGCTGTTCTGCCCGCCGGCGGCGCCTCCGGGTCCCACGCGTCCGGGGCGACCGAGAAGCTGCCCCCCGTGGACGACGGCGACGAGGTGTACGACGTCCTCGCCGAGGAGACCGCCCGCCAGAAGCAGTTCCCCGGCCAGCAGCCGGCTGAGGGCGGCAGCACCGCCGTCGGGCAGGATCCGTCGGCCCCCGAGGAGAAGGACGCGGAGCTGATCCCGCCGCCGGCCGGGGATCTGCCCCGCGCCGGGGAGCAGCTGGAGCTCGACGGCGACATCGTCTATATGCTCCCCGAGTCCGACTTCCTCGCGGAGGGCCCGCCGTCGAAGTCCCGCAGCGAGGCCAACGATCGCGTGGTCGAGGCGCTCGGCGAGGTGTTCGAGCAGTTCAAGGTGAACGCGGAGGTCGTCGGCTTCTCCCGCGGCCCCACCGTCACCCGCTACGAAGTGGAGCTCGGCGCGGGCACGAAGGTGGAGAAGGTGACGGCGCTGTCCAACAACATCGCGTACGCCGTCGCCAGCGCCGATGTGCGGATCCTTTCGCCGATCCCGGGCAAGAAGGCGATCGGCATCGAGATCCCGAACACGGACCGCGAGATCGTCGCGCTCGGCGACGTGCTGCGCTCCGGTGTGGCGCGCGGCCAGTCCCACCCGATGGTGATGGGCGTCGGCAAGGACGTGGAGGGCGGCTACGTGGTCGCGAACCTCGCGAAGATGCCGCACCTGCTGGTCGCCGGCGCCACCGGTGCCGGTAAGTCCGGCTTCATCAACTCGCTGATCACCTCCCTGCTGATGCGCGCCACCCCGGAGGACGTGCGCATGGTGCTGGTGGACCCCAAGCGTGTGGAGCTCACCATCTATGAGGGCATCCCGCACCTCATCACTCCGATCATCACCAACCCGAAGAAGGCCGCCGAGGCCCTCGAATGGGTGGTGAAGGAGATGGACCACCGGTACGACGACCTCGCCCACTACGGGTTCAAGCACATCGACGACTACAACAAGGCGGTGCGCGCCGGTCAGGTGACGCCGCCGCCGGGCAGTGAGCGCACGGTCGCGCCCTACCCGTACCTGCTGGTGGTCGTGGATGAGCTCGCGGACCTGATGATGGTGGCGCCGCGCGACGTGGAGGGCTCCATCCAGCGGATCACGCAGCTGGCGCGCGCCGCCGGCATCCACCTGGTGCTGGCCACGCAGCGTCCGTCGGTCGATGTCGTCACCGGCATCATCAAGGCGAATGTGCCCAGCAGGCTCGCGTTCTCCACCTCGTCACTGCAGGACTCCCGCGTGATCCTCGACAGCCCGGGCGCGGAGAAGCTGATCGGGCAGGGCGATGCCCTGTTCCACCCGATGGGCAAGGCGAAGCCGATGCGTGTGCAGGGCGCGTGGGTGAACGAGTCGGAGATCCACAAGGTCGTGGACCATGTGAAGTCGCAGATGAAGCCGACGTACCGCGAGGACGTCGCCCAGGTCGCGGCGAAGAAGCAGATCGACGATGACATCGGCGACGACCTCGAGGTGCTGCTGCAGGCCACGGAGCTGGTGGTCACCACCCAGTTCGGCTCCACCTCGATGCTGCAGCGCAAGCTGCGGGTCGGGTTCGCGAAGGCGGGCCGTCTGATGGACCTGCTGGAGTCCCGCGAGATCGTCGGCCCCTCCGAGGGGTCGAAGGCCCGCGACGTCCTGGTGCGCCCGGAGGACCTCGGCCGTGCGATCGCCCGCATCAAGGGCGAGGACACCGACCTGTACGAGGACTCCGCCGAACCGGCCGGTGCCGCCATGGGAACCGGGTCACCGGAGGAGATGATGGACTCGGTGCCGGTCGCCGAGGACTACTATGACGACGACGAGGGCGGCTCCGATGACGCCTGGCAGCTGACCGGACGCTGAGGAAGGACCATGATGAGCAGCAGCGCACCCATCCCCGAGGGCGCACCCGGGGCAGGGGACCAGGCGGCGCCGCAGGCACCGCTGTGGAACATCGCGAACATCCTGACGATGCTGCGGATCGTCATGGTGCCCCTCTTCGTCATCGCCGCTGTCGTCTACCACGAGAACGCCCCGATGCGGTGGGTGGTGCTGGGGATCTTCGCCCTCGCCATGATCACCGACTTCGTGGACGGGCACCTGGCGCGCTCGCGCAACCTCATCACGGACTTCGGCAAGCTGATGGACCCGATCGCGGACAAGCTGATCACCGGCGCCGCTTTCATCATCCTCAGCATCTGGGACTACATCCCGTGGTGGATGACGCTGCTGATCCTGCTGCGCGAATGGGGCATCACCATCATGCGCTTCACGATCCTCAAGCACGGCGCGCTGCCCGCGAACTTCGCCGGCAAGGCGAAGACCATGATGCAGTCCATCGCCATCGCGTTCTGCCTCGCCCCGTTCGAACTGCTGATGCCGCAGCTGAAGTGGGTGGGCATCGTCCTGGTCGCCATCGCGTTCGTCCTCACGATGTGGTCGGGCTGGCTCAACGTGAAGGACGGCATCCGTCTGCGCCGCGAAGCCCTCGCCTCCGGAGCCTGAGCCGATGGCCGGGCCCGCAGCAGGCGGCGCGATCGACCCCGTCGGCCACGGCGCCGCCGGCCGCCTCCTCGCCGCCGCCCAGCAGCGCGGTCTGTGGATCGCGACTGCGGAGTCCCTCACCGGCGGGATGCTGGCCTCCCGCCTGATCGACGTTCCCGGCGCCTCCGCCTGCATGGCCGGCGGCGCCTGCACCTATTCGTTCGAGGCGAAGCACCGCGTGCTCGGCCTCGACCTCGCCGACCTCGAGGAGCACGGGGCAGTGCGCGGGTCCGTCGCGCGCGCGATGGCGCTCGCGGCCCGCCGCCTCTACGACTGCGACATCGCGATCGCCACCACGGGTGCCGCGGGCCCGGGCCCCGACGACTACGGCGTGCCCGCCGGCACCGCGTTCATCGCCGTGAGCGCGGGGGAGGAGCTGGTGGTGAAGGAGGTGCGGGCCGACGGGGACCGCCCCGCGGTCCGGGCCGCTGTGGCGCAGCGGGCGCTGGATCTGGCGCTGCGGGTTGTGGAGATGTGACGGACTGTGGTGACGTGCGTCCTGCCAGTTGTCCGCAACGGCGCTTTTCCCAGAGTGTGACCCGTAGAATCATGGGAACAAATCCGGCTCCCCATCCGTTGTGAGAGGCATGAACACCTCCCACATGAACCGCAGTCGGGCCGATGTCGCAGGCGTGCAGCGCGAAGAGCGCCGCCTCAGCGCATCCGGTGCCGGCCGCAGGAGCCTTCTTGCACTCCCCCCGAGCACGTCGCCGGACGAGGAGAGGAAAGGACGACGAGACATGGTGCTCTTCCGCCGCGAACTGGGCGATGTGCTGCGCGCTGCCCGGCTCCACCAGAGGAGGACTCTGCGCCAGGTCTCCGCAGATGCACGCGTCTCCTTGGGCTACCTCAGCGAGATCGAGCGCGGCCAGAAGGAGGCCTCGTCGGAGCTCCTGGCATCCATCACCCAGGCACTGGGCTACCCCCTGTCCCTGATCCTGCGCGAAGTGGCCGAACGGGTCGCCCTGCAGGAGGGGATCCTCGTGCCGGACACCGTCCCGGCCGATCTGGACTGCTCCGAGGGCGGCCGCGAGGACCGCGCCCTGGTGGGCACCCGCTGATCCGTGAAGCTCAGCGAATTCACCGAGCTCGCCGAGCATGTCTTCGGGCCCGCTCTGGCCCGCACCTATGTCGAGGAGATGGTGCTGCCGGACCTCGGCTCCGTCACCGCCCGTGAAGCGATCGAGCAGGGCGCACCCGTGCGCAAGGTCTGGACCTCGCTGTGCGATGCGATGGATGTGCCCGACCGCGACCGGTGGGAAGTGCCGATCGAAGCGCGGCCGCGCCGCTGAGATGGGCGGCGCCGGGGCACTGGCGGCATCCGATGAGGCGCGCGTCTCATCCTGTTCGAAGCGCTTCGGTGTTCGACTCGATCTCGAACGCCTGTTCGTCTATGCTGGGTCCAGCGGTTGTCCACGCCTGCACTTGCGCACCGGACGGCTGCCGGACTTTAAATGTCGCACCCCCTCTCTAGAGTGGGACCGAACCACGAAGAGACGTGAGGAAAGGAACCTGTCATGGCAGCAGCCCCGAAGGACCGAGACAAGTCGCTGGATGCAGCGCTCGCACAGATCGACCGCCAGTTCGGCAAGGGCTCGGTCATGCGCCTGGGCGATGACACCCGTCCGCCGGTCGAGGTCGTGCCCACCGGCTCGGTCGCTCTGGATGTCGCGCTCGGCATCGGTGGTCTGCCCCGCGGCCGCATCGTGGAGGTCTACGGCCCGGAGTCCAGCGGTAAGACCACCGTTGCCCTCCACGCCGTCGCCAACGCCCAACGCAACGGCGGCATCGCCGCTTTCGTGGACGCCGAGCACGCCCTCGACCCCGAGTACGCCAAGAAGCTCGGCGTGGACACCGACTCCCTCCTCGTCTCCCAGCCGGACACCGGTGAACAGGCCCTGGAGATCACGGACATGCTGGTGCGCTCCGGTGCCATCGACATCATCGTGATCGACTCCGTCGCCGCACTCGTGCCGAAGGCCGAGATCGAAGGCGAAATGGGCGACTCCCACGTGGGTCTGCAGGCCCGCCTCATGTCGCAGGCGCTGCGCAAGCTGGCCGGTGCTCTGTCCTCCACCGGCACCACCGCCATCTTCATCAACCAGCTGCGCGAGAAGATCGGCGTGTTCTTCGGCAGCCCCGAGACCACCACCGGCGGTAAGGCGCTGAAGTTCTACGCGTCCGTCCGCATGGACATCCGCCGCATCGAGACCCTGAAGCAGGGCACCGACTCGGTCGGCAACCGCACCCGCGTGAAGATCGTGAAGAACAAGATGGCCCCTCCCTTCAAGCAGGCCGAGTTCGACATTCTCTACGGCGAAGGCATCTCCCGCGAAGGCGGCCTGATCGATCTGGGCGTGGAGCACGGCATCGTCCGCAAGTCCGGCGCCTGGTTCACCTACGAGGGCGATCAGCTCGGCCAGGGCAAGGAGAACGCCCGCCGCTTCCTCAAGGACAACCCGGACCTCGCAGTGGACATCGAACACAAGATCCTCGCGAAGCTCGGCATCGGCGACCACGCCGAGAAGCCCGAGGAGGCCGAGGGCGCTGCGGGTGCCGAAGGCGAGTTCGTCGATGACGAGATCCCCGTCAAGATCTGATGCCCGCGCAGCCGCCTGATGAGCGGCCGCGGGACCAGCAGGCGGAGCGGGCGGGCGTGACCTCACGGCACGCCCGCTCCGCGCATCCTGACCCTGTGGTCCGCGGCTTCCAGCAGAACCTCGCCGCCTACGAACGCGGCGAGACGCCCCGCAACCGTGTGGTGCGGGAATTCCGCAGCCCGGAGGATGAGAAGCGGGTCGTGAAGGAAGCGCGCTACTGCATGGGCCTGATCGGCCGCCGCCTGCGCTCCGAATTCGAACTGCGCACCCGCCTGGCCGAACGCTGCCGGGACGAGAACGACCGTGTCGACACCGCGCTCGTGGACGAAGTGATCGCCCGCCTGGACCGAGCCGACCTCATCAACGACTTCCAGTTCGCCACCGAATGGATCACGCAGCGCCGCGCCGCGAAGCAGCTCGGCACCGGCGCCCTGCGCAGCGAACTCGAAGCCAAAGGCGTGGACGAGTCGATCATCAACATCGCGATCGACGACACGGAGGACGGCAGCGAAACCGAACGGTGCATCGCCCTCGTCCGCGACCGCCTCGACAGAGAACTGCGCTCCACCCGCGCCCTGAGCCGCGATCGCCGCTCCATGGCGCGTCGGCTGTGCGCCGCCGTGCAGCGCCGCGGCTACTCGCAGAACCTCGCCCTGCGGATCGTCAACCAGGAACTGGACATCGCCCGCGTCCCCTGGCAGGCGTGACAGCCCGCTCGCGATGGAGCAGGCCGCGCCTGAGCACCGCCGCTGCCGCCGACTCTTCTAGGCTGAACCCACTATGACGAGCACCCCCACCACCGGCCGCGGCACCTACCAGGTCCGCACCTTCGGCTGCCAGATGAACGTCCACGACTCCGAGCGCCTCGCCGGCCTCCTGGAGACCGCCGGGTACACGCCCGCGCCGGAGAGTGCCGACGTCGAACGCGGCGACGTCGACGTCATCGTGTTCAACACCTGCGCGGTCCGCGAGAACGCCGACCGGCGCCTCTACGGCCACCTCGGGATGCTCCGCCCCGCCAAGCGCCGCAACCCCAACCTGCAGATCGCCGTCGGCGGGTGCCTCGCCCAGAAGGACCGCTCCACCATCACCGACCGCGCTCCCTGGGTGGACGTCGTGTTCGGCACCCACAACATCCACTCCCTGCCGGTGCTGCTGGACCGCGCCCGCCACGAGCGCGACGCCCAAGTGGAGATCCTCGAATCCCTCGAAGTGTTCCCCTCCACCCTCCCCACGAAGCGCGAAAGCGCCGCCGCCGGCTGGGTGTCCATCTCCGTGGGCTGCAACAACACCTGCACCTTCTGCATCGTCCCCTCCCTGCGCGGCAAGGAGAAGGATCGCCGCCCCGGCGACATCCTCGCCGAAGTGCAGCACCTCGTGGACACCGGCGCGATCGAAGTGACGCTGCTCGGCCAGAACGTCAACTCCTATGGCGTCGAGTTCGGCGACCGCGGTGCCTTCGCGAAACTGCTGCGCGCCTGCGGCGAGATCGACGGCCTGGAGCGCATCCGCTTCACCTCACCGCACCCCGCCATGTTCACCGATGACGTCATCGACGCCATGGCGGAGACCCCCACCGTGATGCCGCAGCTGCACATGCCGCTGCAGTCCGGCTCCGACCGCATCCTGAAAGCGATGCGCCGCTCCTACCGGTCCGCGAAGTTCCTCCGCATCCTCGACAGCGTGCGGGAAAGGATCCCGCACGCTGCCATCACCACCGACATCATCGTCGGCTTCCCCGGCGAAACCGAGGACGACTTCCAGCGCACCCTCGACGTGGTGGAGGCATCCCGCTTCTCCAGCGCCTTCACCTTCCAGTACTCACCGCGTCCCGGCACCCCCGCCGCCGACATGGAGGACCAGGTGCCCAAGGAGGTGGTGCAGGACCGGTACGAACGCCTCACCGCACTGCAGGACCGCATCAGCGCCGAAGAGAACCAGCGGCTCATCGGCACCGAAGTGGAAGTCATCATCGGCGACGGTGAGGGCACCCGGGATCAGCAGACCCATCGCCTGTCCGGGCGCTCACGCGACAACCGTCTCGTCCACGTCGGCATCCCCGCAGGCCTCAGCGAGGCCGATATGCCCCGCCCCGGCGATGCGGTCACGGCGCGGGTCACGGCCGCGGCGCCGTTCTACCTCGTCGCGGACTCCGGCGTGACGCCCGCCGATGCAGGTCACGCCTCGGCGCCGACGGGCGCGAGCAGCGGTGAGCCGGCAGGGGAGTTCCGCATCCGCCGCACCCGCTCCGGTGACGCCTGGCAGGCTCGCCTCACCGCAGCGGACGACTCGTGCTCCACCGGTGGCTGCGGCACCGGGC
This sequence comes from Helcobacillus sp. ACRRO, assembly GCF_022347125.1. NCBI lineage: Bacteria > Bacillati > Actinomycetota > Actinomycetes > Micrococcales > Dermabacteraceae > Helcobacillus > Helcobacillus sp. ACRRO. The sequence goes on along the minus strand of NZ_JAKRNG010000020.1, from coordinate 15,846 downwards.
CGGCACCCGCGGGGCCCGTCGGCCTCGGCATGCCGAGCGTGCGCGCCCCGCAGCAGGGGCGCGAGCAGGGGGTCAAGTAGGGGGCGCGATCAGCGGGTGGCGGGGCCGTCGCCTTCGGAGATCTCCTCCTCCACGTTGTGGAAGAAGGTGATGATGGTGGACAGGGCCGTGGTGATCGTGTGGTCCAGCTCCGCGTCATCAACACCGAAGCGGAAGTCCATCACCGTCTCGCCGTACACGCCGAGCGCCTCATCGTTCTCGCGCCGCACGTACACCTTCGGCCACATGCGCTCCATGTTCCAGTGATTGCAGACGCGCACACAGTCCAGCTTCTGATCCGCCCCCGGCATGGTGTCCCACCGGCCGCGGATCAGCAGCAGCGAATCGTGCTCACCGGTCACCATGAACGTGAACGGGTACGAATCGAACCGCGCCCGCACCGAGTTCTCATGCTCATCGTCAGGGACGAACGAGTAGCCGTGGCGCTGCAGGGCGTCAGTGATCCGTCCCAGGGTCAGGCGCGGCCGCGTCGATGCAGGCAGCTGGTCGCGCTCAGGTCGTGTAGGCATCGCTCATCCTTCGTCTCGGGCGCCCACGCGGCCCTTCAGGGGCCGCGGACTGTCGGCAACCAACGCTAACCCACCCCGGCAGGCGCCACCACATCGCTGCCGAAGATGGAAGAATCGATCCATGGACATCCCCTTGATCGTCATCGCCGGCGCCACCGCCACCGGCAAGAGCGACATCGCCATCGCGCTTGCCGACCGCATCGGCGGGGAGATCATCAACGCGGACGCCCTCCAGTTCTACCGCGGCATGGACATCGGCACAGCGAAGACCCCGCCCGCTGAGCGCCGCGGCATCCCCCACCACCTGCTGGACGTCCTCGACGTCACCGACGAAGCGAGCGTCGCCCAGTACCAGCGGGACGCCCGCGCCCGCGTCCACGAGATCCGCTCCCGCGGACGGGTGCCGATCGCAGTCGGCGGCTCCGGACTGTACCTGCGGGCCCTCACCGATGAGATCCGCTTCCCGCCGACGGATCCCGCCGTCCGGCGCCGCCTCGAACTCTGGGCCCGGGAGGTCGGCAGCGCCGCAGCGCACCGCACCCTCGCCGAGAAGGACCCGTCGGCCGCCCAGCGGATCCAGGTCGGCGACGCCCGCCGCATCGTCCGCGCCCTCGAAGTCATCGAGCTCACCGGGGAGCCGTTCACCGCGTTCCTGCCCAGCTACACCTACGCCGACCCGTGGGTCATCCACACCGCGATCCGCCGCGACCGCGACGACCTTCACCAGCGGGTGGAGCGCCGCGTGCACCTCATGGCGGAGCAGGGGCTCCTGGACGAAGTGCGCGACCTCATCGACAGCGGCATCACCGAGGGGAGGACCGCCCGACAGGCCATCGGGTACGCCCAGATGCTCGCCCACCTGCGCGGCGACCTCACCTGGGCCGAGGCGATCGACCAGACCATCACCGGGACGCGCCGCCTCGTGCGCAAACAGGACACGTGGTTCCGCCGCGACCCGCGGATCACCTGGATCGACGCCGCCGGCCCCGACCCCGTCGCCCGGATCCAGACCCTGGTTGCGTCCGGGAGCCCGGCGTAGACTGCGCCCCATGGGACTTCGCAGCACCGACCCCCGCATCAGCTTCGGGCACGGCACCAAGAACACGTTCGTGCTCGTCGACGATCCCGACGGCGAACTCGCGCTGACCGAGCAGGACGTCCGCGACCTCGCCGCCCTCTGGGGTGAGGACAGCGCCGACGGCGTCATCCGGGTGGTGCGCACCGCCGCCAGCGGCGAAGGGTTCATCGCCTCCGGTGACCGGCCCGACGGCACCGGCCACGAATGGTTCATGGACTACCGCAACGCCGATGGCTCCATCGCCCAGATGTGCGGCAACGGCGTGCGTGTGTTCGCCGCCCACCTCCGCGACCGCGGCTGGGTGGAGGCCGACGAGTTCCCCATCATGACCCGCGCCGGCGAACGCTCCGTCACCATTGAGCAGGCGCCCAGCGGCGGCGACGAGCAATGGCAGGTGAAGGTGGGCATGGGCCCTGCCCGCACCAATGACGCCGTCCGCATGGTGACGGTCGACTCCGACTCGTTCGAAGGCCGCGATGTCGACCTCGGCAACCCGCACTGCGTGGTGCAGCTGCCCGACGGCGTCGACTACGACTGTCTCAACCTCGCTGACCGGCCCGACCTCACACCCGAACCGGCCGACGGCGCCAACATCGAATTCGTGCAGGTCCTCGGCGACCGCCACATCCGCATGCGCGTGTTCGAACGTGGAGTGGGGGAGACCCTGTCCTGCGGCACCGGCGCCACCGCTGCGGTCGCCGCGACCGCTGACGCCCTCGGCGAGGGCTGGGGTGAGCAGTGGCTGGTGGACGTGCGCGGCGGCCAGCTGCGCATCGGGTGGGACAGCGACGCCCACATGACCCTCGCCGGGCCCGCAGTGCTCAGCCGCGCCGACTGACCTGCAGCAGGCGGAACCCCTTCGAGCTGTTCAGCCGCTCGACCCGGCGGTCCGGCCATTCCCGGCCGATCCAGGCGGCGAGGGAGTCCGCCCCCAGGTTCTTGCCGACGATCATCGACGCCGTCCCCTCCGGGGTGAGGCGGTCCAGCCACAGCCGCAGCAGTTCGTGCAGCGCCTGCTTCCCGATCCGGATCGGCGGGTTCGACCAGATCGCGTCGATCCGGTCGCCCTCCCGGAATTCCTCGGGGGCGATGACCTCGATGTTCGTCAGGCCCAGGCGCTGGGCGTTCAGGGCGCACACCGCGCGCGCATGCTCGTTGACGTCCACGGCGAGGACCCGCGCCTGCGGCTGCAGCAGCGCCATCGTGAGCGCGATCGGTCCCCAGCCGCAGCCGAGGTCCAGCACGGTGCTGTCCGGCTCCAGCGGCGGCATCTGATCCGTCTGTGCGAGCAGCAGCGCCGTCGCCTTGTCCAGACCGTCGGAGGAGAAGATCCCGTCGGCCGAGAGGACGGTGCGCTCCTCACCGGCCAGCGGCACCCGCAGCTCCCGAGTGCGCAGATCCGCACCCGCGGCGGGCGAGAAGTAGTGGGCGGGCGTGCCGGGAGTGTCTGCTTCGCGTGTCACATGGGGGAGTGTAGGCCATAAATCGATCGACCCCGCGCCCCGGGCGTGCCATGCTGGAGCATCACCACCACCGCCGACCGAGAGAAGGCCCCCGACTTGCCCACCTCCTTCACCCCCGACCCCGAGTTCAGCCTCGACTCCGACGCCCCCGCCCGCGGGGAGCATGACGGAACCGGGCAGGCGGGCGCGGCCGACGGGGCAGCGGACACCGCACGGGGCCGCGGCAGCTCGATGATGGACCGCGTCCTGTCCCGCGGTGACGCCTCCATCTCCGCCGTCACCTACTCCAGCAGCGACTCCGACGGCGACCAGTTCGACCTCGCCGACCGCCACGCCCTGCGCCGCGTCGACGGCCTCTCCACCGAGCTCGACGACGTCACCGAGGTCGAATACCGCGAACTGCGGCTCGAGAACGTGGTCCTCGCGGGCCTGTTCACCACCGGCAACGTCACCGACGCCGAGAACTCCATGCGGGAACTCGCCGCCCTCGCCGAAACCGCCGGCTCCACCGTCCTCGACGGCGTCATGCAGCGCCGCGCCCACCCGGACCCCGCCACCTTCCTCGGCAAGGGAAAGGCGCTCGAACTCGCGGACCTCGTGGCGGAGGTCGGTGCCGACACCGTCATCGCCGACGGCCAGCTCGGCCCCTCCCAGCGCCGCGCCCTCGAGGACATCGTGAAGGTGAAGGTCATCGACCGCACCGTCCTCATCCTCGACATCTTCGCCCAGCACGCGAAGAGCCGCGAAGGCAAGGCGCAGGTGGAGCTCGCACAGCTCGAGTACCTGCTGCCGCGTCTGCGCGGCTGGGGCGAATCGATGTCCCGTCAGGCCGGTGGCCGAGTCGCCGGCGGCGCCGGCATCGGCTCCCGAGGCCCCGGTGAGACGAAGATCGAACTGGACCGCCGCCGCATCCGCACCCGCATGGCGAAGCTGCGCCGGGAGATCAAGGAGATGGCGCCCAGTCGTGCCGCCAAACGCGCCGACCGGTACCGCCGCGACGTGCCCGCGGTGGCCATCGCCGGCTACACCAACGCCGGGAAGTCCTCGCTGCTCAACCGCCTCACCCGCGCCGGGGTCCTCGTGGAGAACGCCCTGTTCGCCACCCTCGACCCGACGGTGCGGCGCGCGCAGACCCCCGACGGCCGCGAGTTCACGTTCGCGGACACCGTCGGCTTCGTGCGCCACCTCCCGCACGAACTGGTCGAAGCGTTCCGCTCCACCCTCGAAGAAGTCGCCGACGCGGACCTGCTGCTGCATGTGGTCGACGCCGGCCACCCCGACCCGGAGGGCCAGATCCAGGCGGTGCGGGAAGTCCTCTCAGACATCGAGGACTTCGACGTCCCCGAACTCGTCGTCTTCAACAAGGCGGACCTCGCCGCCCCTGAGACCCTGGCGCGGCTGCGCTCCCAGGTCCAGGACTCCGTCGCGGTGTCCGCCATCACCGGTGAGGGCATCGAGGAGCTGCGCGAGATGATCGCGGAGCGCCTCCCGCAGCCCACCGAAGAGGTGGACCTCGTGGTGCCGTACACCCGCGGCGACCTCGTCTCCCGCATCCACACCACGGGCGAGATGATCAGCGAGGAGTTCGAGGAGAACGGCACCCACGTGCACGCCCGTGTGGACGGCCGTCTCGCCGCTGAACTCGACGAAGCGCGGGTCCGCTGACGAGCGGTCAGGCGCGGGTAGGATCGACCAATGGCCACCGCACCGATCCCTCAGCTCCTGGAAGCCGCTGTCGACGCGGTCGGCGGTGAAGTCCGCACCGGTCAGCGCACCATGGCGGAGGGCATCGCCCAGTCCCTGGAGGACAAGCGGCACCTGCTGGTGCAGGCCGGTACCGGGACCGGCAAGTCCCTCGCCTACCTCGTGCCCGCACTCGCCTACGCCGTCGAGAACGACGCCCCGGTGGTGATCTCCACCGCCACCATCGCGCTGCAGAACCAGATCGTGGAGAAGGACCTGCCCCGACTGGTGGACGCGCTCGCCCCGATGCTGGAGCGCACCCCGTCGTTCAGCCTGCTGAAGGGCCGCTCCAACTACCTGTGCCTGCACAAGATCGCCGGCGGCTACCCGGACGACCTCGACCCCGGCGCCCTGTTCAGCGAAGCGTCCGTCACAGGCGAGCCGGCCGCGTCCGAACGCCTCGGTGACCAGGTGAAGCGGCTGCGCGAATGGGCGGAGGACACCGACACCGGCAACCGCGACGACCTGCGCACCCCCGTCTCGGACCGTGCCTGGCGGCAGGTGTCCGTCACCGGCGCCCAATGCCTCGGCGCGCAGTGCCCGATGAAGGACTCCTGCTTCGCGGAGCGCAACCGCGCCATCGCGAAGGAATCCGACATCATCGTCACCAACCATGCCCTGCTGGCGATCGACGCGTTCGACGGGCACGGCATCATCCCCGAGCACGACGTCGTCATCATCGACGAGGCCCACGAGCTCGCCGCCCGTGTCACCGGCGCCGTCACCGAAACGCTCAGCGCCGGCCACGTCCGCTCTGCGGTTCGGGACCTGCGAGGTCTCGGCGTGGTCTCCACCGCCCTCGACGACGCCGGCCACGCCCTCGGGGACGCCCTCGGCCTGCAGCCCGACGGACGCATCACCGGCGACATGCCGCCTGTCCTCAGCGACGCCATCACACTGCTGGAGATCGAAGCGCGCCAAGCCCACTCCGATGCCAAGGACGCCGGTGACTCGACTGCCGCCTCCACGGCCGGGGCGCGCAAAGCGGCCCGCACCAAGCTCCAGGAGATCATGGATGTGTGCGCCCGCCTCATCAGCCCGGATGAGGACGATGTCCGCTACATCTCCCACTCGGAGATGACGGGACGCTCCATCATCGAGGTGGCGCCGCTGAGCGTCGCCTCGGCGATGCGCCGCGCCATCCTCGATCAGCGCACCACGGTCTTCACCTCCGCGACCCTGGCGCTCGCGGGCAGGTTCGATCAGGCGGCGGGATCCGTCGGCCTGTTCCCCCGGTCGCGAGTGGATCTGGGCGCCCCGATGAGCGGGTTCATGCGGGAGTCGTCGTCCGCGGAGCGGGAGCAGTGGGCGGGCATCGACGTCGGCAGCCCGTTCGACTACCCGAAGCAGGGCATCCTCTACTGCGCATCGCAGCTGCCGCCGCCCGGACGCGAGGGTCTGTCCCAGCAGCTGCTGGAGCATCTGGTGGAGCTCGCGGAGGCGAGCGAGGGCGGTGTCCTGGGACTGTTCTCCTCCCGCCGCGCAGCGGAGACGGCGGCGGACTACGTCCGCGCCCACACGGGCCTGACGGTGGGGCTGCAGGGCGAGGACTCTCTGACGAACCTGGTGCGCCAGTTCCGTGAGGACTGGTCGATGTGCCTGTTCGGGACGCTGTCACTGTGGCAGGGCGTGGACGTACCGGGAGATGCGTGCCGGCTGGTGGTGATCGACCGGATCCCGTTCCCGCGGCCGGATGACCCGCTGAAGGCGGCTCTGCAGGAGCGGCTCAGCGAGTCCGGAAAGAACGGGTTCATGGCGGTGTCTGCGCGGCACGCGGCACTGCTGATGGCGCAGGGCGCGGGGCGGCTGATCCGCACCCGCAGCGACCGGGGAATGGTGGCGGTGCTGGATTCACGGCTCGCGACCCGGCGGTACGGTTCGTATCTGCGGCAGGCGATGCCGCCGCTGTGGTACACGCAGCGCGCGTCCGTGGCGCTGGGAGCGCTGGAGCGCCTCGCCGCGGCGCCGCGCAGGTCCTGAGAGCCGCGCCCGTCCGGGGCGGAACCAGCCGGGAGACGCACATGCGCCCCCGGCGGCGCACCGGAGGCGCATGGGACGGAGACGACCGGGTGGGCCGGGCGGGCCAGCGGCTGGTCAGACGGAGCGGAGCACCGCCACGACCTTGCCGAGGATTTCGCTGAGGTCGCCGAGGATCGGCGTGTAGGCGGGGTTGTGCGGCATCAGCCACACGTGGCCGTCCCGCATGTGCAGCGACTTCACGGTGGCTTCGCCGTCGATCATCGCGGCGACGATCTCTCCCTGCTCAGCCACCCGCTGCGCGCGGACGACGACCCAGTCGCCGTCGCAGATCGCGGCATCGATCATCGAATCGCCCACGACCTTCAGCAGGAACAGGTTGCCGTCACCGACCAGCTGGGACGGCAGTGTGAACACGTCCTCGATCTGCTCTTCGGCGGTGATCGGCGAACCGGCGGCGATGCGGCCGACCAGCGGCACGTTCGTGGTGGCGGCCGGCTGGATGCCGTTGAAGTCGCCGCTGGTCGGAGCGGGAGCATCATCCCCCTGGACGAGCTCGAGGGCGCGCGGTCGGTTCGGGTCGCGGCGCACATAGCCCTTGGTCTCCAGGACGGTCAGCTGGTGCAGCACGGAGGAGGGGGAGGCCAGGCCCGCCTTCGAGGCGATCTCGCGCATGGACGGCGGGTAGCCGTGCTCGCGGATCGCATCCTCGATGACGTCCAGGATGCGGCGCTGACGGGCGGTCAGACGGGGGCGAGCAGCGCCGTCGGTGGTCTCGTTCGTCTCGGTCATCAGCGCCCTTTCCGCGATGGGGCGACTTTAAATGTCGCACCCCTCTGTTTGAGTCTGTCTCGACTCAAGAGTACGTGGCCCAAGCCGCATATTCAAACGATCGTTCGAAAGAGTCTTGACTTCGTCGAACAAGTGATCGTAGGGTCAAGTCATTCGCACATCGAACAAGGATTCCAATCATGACTGCCACCACCGTTCGTCCCGTCGCTCTTCGACCAGATGTTCGCCTGCGCATCACCCGTCGTGGTCGTGTGGTCCTCGGCCTGCTGATCGCCTCGGTCGCGCTCAGCCTGGCGTTCCTGATGGGCATGGCCTCCTTCACGCCCGCCGCTGAAGCGGGCTCCACCGCCACCACCGAGTACGTCACCGTGACCGTGCACGAGGGGGACACCCTGTGGGGCATCGCCTCGCAGTACGCCCCGGAGGGCACCGATGTCCGCGACTACATCCTCATGGTGGAGGACCTCAACGACCTGCAGAACGGCGTCGTGCAGCGCGGTCAGAGCCTGCACCTTCCCGTGTCCTGACCGGCACCACCGGATCCAGCCCGCCCCGTCACCCGCGAACCACCTCATCGCCGCCGGTGACGGGGCGGAGCTGTTCCTCCACCCAGCGTGACGGTGGGACTGTCAGGCCGTTTAGTAGGATGGCGCTGTGCATTGTCCTTTCTGTCGCCACACTGACTCCCGCGTCGTCGATTCACGGACCGCGGATGACGGCACCGTCATCCGCCGGCGCCGCCAGTGCCCGAGCTGCTCGCGCCGCTTCTCCACGATCGAATCAGCGTCGCTGTCCGTGGTGAAGCGCTCCGGTGTGGGCGAACCCTTCAGCCGTTCCAAGGTCATCTCCGGCGTCCGCAAGGCCTGCCAGGGCCGGCCCGTCACCGATGATCAGCTCGCGGTGCTCGCACAGAAGGTGGAGGAGAGCATTCGCCTCACCGGAGTCAGTGAGATCGAGGCGCACGATGTGGGCCTTGCGATCCTGCAGCCACTGAAGGACCTGGACCTCGTGGCGTACCTGCGCTTCGCGTCCGTCTACCGGAACTTCGACTCACTCGAGGACTTCGAGAAGGCGATCGCCGAGCTGCGGGAGCAGTCCGACGCCTGAGCCGCGCAGCGGATATGCGCACTCGATTACACCTCGCGCCGCAGAGTGTGTATGATGAATGCTGACCGGCGAGTCTGGAGGGGAAGCCAGACTCGCCGGTTTCTTCATGCCCGAAGCGCGGCGATCGCGGTCCCCAACGAGAAGCGCCCTCCACCTCCCGAAACGGGAAGCGGAGGGCGCGTGCGCATCAGCGCCGTCGGCGCGTCAGCTGGCCTTCAGCAGCACATCAGCGTGCGGCGCGGCGACCGGTGGGCTCAGCGGTCTCGTCGGCTGCCGGCAGGGTCTTCTGCAGACCCATCACCCAGCGGTACAGCACCGCGATGATGCCGGCGAATGCGAGGACGCCGAGGATCATGGCGACGGACTGGAAGCCCTCACCCACGATCGCGAGCGGTTCCGCTTCACCGGAGGCCGCCACCACACCGGCGAACACGACACCGAAGAGCGACTCGCCCACGATGAGACCGGTGGCCAGCAGAATGCCGAGGCGCTTCATGACCTCCGGGCGCTTCGACGTGGAGGCCCAACGGTTGTAGACCAGGCCGATGAGGGCGCCGATCGGGATGATCAGGGTCAGCTCCATCGGCAGGTACATGCCCATGCCGACTGCGAGCGGCGGCAGGGCCAGGGCGCGCTTCTTACCCTTCGACGCGGCCCGGAGTGCCTCGTCGATGACGATCACCACGGCGCCGATGAGGGCGCCGATGCCGATGAGGCCCCAGTTGAGGTCGCCGCCGAGCACGCCCTTCACCAGGGAGGAGATCAGCGACGCCTGCGGTGCCGCCAGGGCGTCCGGGCCCGCGTTCGGGTCACCGGCGAAGCCGAAGGCGGTGTGCATCAGCTGCAGCACCGGCGGGATGATGATCGAGCCGAAGATGACGCCGATGATCAGAGCGACCTGCTGCTTCCACGGGGTCGCGCCCACGAGCTGGCCGGTCTTGAGGTCCTGAAGGTTGTCGTTGGAGATCGTGCCGATGCCGAACACGATCGCCGCGGTGAACAGGGTGAAGGCGACCAGGGACGCGGTGTCAGCACCGGAGGTGCCGTGCACCAGCTTCACCACGAGGGCTGCGGCGATCGCCACCAGGATGCCCACGCCGGAGATCGGCGAGTTGGAGGCGCCGATGAGGCCGGCCATGTAGCCGCACACGGAGGCGACGACGAGGCCGATCAGCAGGGTGAAGACCACGGCGACGGCGATCAGGCTGCCGGTGTGGTGGGAGATCGCGGTGTCCTTGAGGAAGGACCACAGCAGCAGGCCGATCGGGATCATGGACAGCAGGGTGATGCCCAGGACCAGCGACATCGGAATGTCGCGTTCGGTGATGTCGACCTCGCCGCCACCGCGGCGGCGACGGTTGGAGGCGAGCGCCTCGGAGATGCCGCGGACGATGGGGACGATCAGCTTCAGCAGGGTCCACACAGCGGCCACGGCGATGGTGCCGGCGCCGATGAAGCGGACGTCGCTGCCGAAGATGCCGCCGACGGTCTCCATCAGGTCGGCGTCGGCCGGAATCTGCCCCTGGGTGAGGGTCGGCAGGAGGATGCCGTAGGAGATGATCATGCCGATGATCATGGCGATGCCGACCGTGATGCCGACCAGGTGGCCCACGCCGATGAGGGCGAGGGAGAGGCTGCCGCCCACCATGGTGCCGCCGGAGCCGAGGCGCAGGGCGGTGCCCACGGAGCTGGCGAAGACCTTGAGGTTGGCGAACAGGGAGAAGGCGGCGGCGCCGAGGGCGCCGGCGATGATGACGTGCAGTCCGCGCTTGTTCTCCTCGGAGGAGCCGGCGCTGTCGCCGACCTTCAGCACCTCAGCGGCGGCCACACCCTCGGGGTACGGCAGGTCGCTGCCGGTGACGAGGGTGCGGCGCAGCGGGATGGAGTAGGTGACGCCGAGGATGCCGCCGACGGCGCACACCAGTGCGGTGGTCCAGTACGGGAAGCCCGCCCACCAGCCGACGATGACCAGGCCGGGCAGCACGAAGATGATCGCGGACAGCGTGCCGGCTGCTGAGGCGATCGTCTGGACGATGTTGTTCTCCTGGATGGTGTGGCTGAAGAAGCGCAGCACCGCCATGGAGATCACGGCAGCGGGGATCGAAGTGGCGAACGTCAGGCCGACCTTGAGACCGAGGTAGACGTTGGCGGCGGTGAAGATCAGCGTGATGAGACCGCCGAGGACGACGCCTCGCAGCGTCAGCTCGCGCACGCTGGCCTGTCGGCGCCCGGAAGCGGCCGTTGTTGGGGTGGAGGACATACCTCTCCTTGTCGGGGCCGCCGCGTCAGGATGAGCGATCGGGCGGCGGCCGCTGGGGGTCAGGGAGCGCGAGTGCGCCCATCGTCCGTGCGGACGACGCAGATCATGCTACGCCCGACCGGCCGCTGATCGGCAACACACCGAGGGTCCGCGGAGGTCAGCGCTGCCGCGGGAGAGGGGAGCGCTGGTCGACCGGGTGCGGGGTGTGCCGCGGGGGCCTCATGCCGACGGGTCCTCGAACCCGTCGGGCAGGTTTCCGTGGTGCAGCACCGACAGCACCTGGGTGGGGCGCGTCATCGCCACGAACACGTCGTTCGCGCCGCGGGCGTGCGCCTCGCAGATGGTGGCGGGGTCGGTGAGGACCACGGCGTCGAACTCCAGGCCCTTGGAGTCGCGGGCGTTCATCACGGAGACGGGGGAGTCGATGCCGGCGGATCCGGCGCCGACCTCTCCCGGATCGAACTGCGCGCCGAGCGCTTCGACCAGGGGTGCAACAGCCGCGTCGGGTGCGACCACGGCGAGCCGGCCGTCGCCGATCAGGGCGCGCACCCGTCGGACCTCGGCGGCGATCGCGTCCATCTGCTCAGCGGACGGGGCCCCCTCGCCCACGCTGCCCGCCTGACCGGGCAGGAGGGCGAGGTGCATGTCGTGCTCGCCCTCGCGGACGGACTGCACCTCGGTGGCGAGGAGGTCGTGGGCGCGCGCCACGCGGTTCGCCGCCGCCATGATGCGGGCGGGGGTGCGGTAGTTGACGGTGAGCTCTTCGATCTGGGCGCGGTCCTCCACGAACGGCTCGAGCACGGCGGTCCAGGACGTGGTGCCGGCAGGGGAGGACGTCTGTGCGACGTCGCCCACCACCGTGAACGACTTCGTGGGGTTGCGGCGCATGAGCAGACGCCACATCATCGCCGACAGCTCCTGCGCCTCATCGACCACCACATGGCCGTACGTCCAGGTGCGGTCACCGGCGGCGCGCTCCGCCACGGTGCGGCGGGCATGCATGTGCGACACCTGCGCGGCGAGGTCCTGCGCGCTGATCATGCCGTCGGAGTCCATCATCTCCAGCACCTTCTCGGCATAGCCGATCTGGTCCTGCTGCGCGGCCTTCTGCCGCTTCTCCTCCTGACGAGCCGCGGCGTCGTCCTCCCCGAGCAGTTCGGCGATCTCATCCAGCAGGGGCACATCGTCGATGGTCCACGCGGAGTCCTTGGACCGCACGAGGGCGGCGGCGTCCTTCATCGGCATGAGGCCGTGCGCAGCGCGGCGCACCCGCTGCTCGGAGGCGAAGAAGGAGCGGAGGAACGATTCGGGCGTGTACGGCAGCCAGGCGCGGTTGAGGGCGACCTTCACCCCGTCGTCGGTGCGCAGATCGTTGATGAGGTCCGGGTGGTCCTCCTCGGTGATGGTGCGGCCCTGTCGGCGGATCTCGTCGGCGTACCTGTCCACCAGGCGATCCAGCGCGGCGCGCACGAACGTGGTGCGGGCGCGGTTGTGCGGGCGGCCGGAGGAGCGGGCCTCGGAGCGGGCGGCTTTGATGTCCGCCGGTGTGATCGTCAGGGGAACGCCGTCGATCCGCAGGTGGATGTCGGCGGCGGGCACGAGCTGGCGGTGGCGCAGGGCGCGCTTCAGCAGGTTCGCCATCACCGGGCGGCCCTTGATCTCTGCGATGCGCGCCTGGTCCGTCTCGGTGGCGGTGACGCCGGGGAACAGTTCGCCCGGGGTCGCCATGACGGCGCCGGATTCGCCAAGGCTCGGCAGCACGCGTTCGATGTAGGTGAGGAAACCGCGGGTGGGGGCCACGATCAGCACGCCCGCCTGCTCCAGCCGGGCGCGGTGCGTGTACAGCTGGTAGGCGGCGCGGTGCAGCGCGACCGCGGTCTTGCCGGTGCCGGGGCCGCCCTGCACCACGAGCACGCCGCGGTTCTCGGAGCGGATGATGCGGTCCTGTTCGCCCTGGATAGTGGCGACGATGTCCCCCATCCGGCCAGTTCGGCTCGCACTGACAGCGGCGAGGAGCGCGCCTTCGCCCTGCAGGTCGGAGGAGTCGTCGGAGGCCTCGTGCAGCAGGTCGCGGTCCAGGACGTCGTCGTCCACACCGGTGACGGTGCGGCCGTTGGTGATGAGGTGGCGGCGCAGACGCACCCCCTGGGGGCTGTGCGCGGTCGCCTGGTAGAACGCGGCGGCTGCAGGGGCGCGCCAGTCCATCAGCAGCTGGTCGCGGTTCGCGGTGAACAGGCCGATGCGGCCGATGTAGCGGCGGGCGCCGTCGACCATGTCGAGTCGGCCGAACACGGCGGAGTGGCTGACGGTGCGCAGCAGGGAGATGCGGTCCTCGTAGAACGCAGTGAAGGCGTCGCGTTCGCTGCGGTTCTGGTGGGTGGAGGCGCTCTGCGAGCCGGCCGTCCTCTCCATCTGGTCCGTCAGATGCTCGATCAGCTCATCGATCCGGCGGTACATGGTGTCCACCGCTGCCTGTTCGAGTTCGAGCTGCGTGCTGGTTCGTCCCACGACGTGCCTTTCAGCGTTGCCGGCTCTTCGACCGGTTGACCACAGTGCTGCGCCGACACGGCCGGTGCGCGGCCCCTCGGCGCGCCGGCGGCGTCTCAGCTCCAAGCCTCAATGCCGCGCAGGCGACATACCATTATGGTCGATGCGCAGCGGGCCGCGCTCAGGACCGACTCAGGCGGCGGCACCCGTCGGCCGCCCCGCTGCCGGTCCCGCCAGGGGCCCGACGAGAACTGCAGAGCACACGAGGAGAGACGATGCGCGACCCCCGCGAGCTGTACCAGCTGGAGGACCACGAGGTCATCGCCGCCGTCCCCTCCGGGCCCCTCCCGCTGGTGGTGTGCATCCCCGGCATGATCGATGCCGGCCAGACCTGCCGGACCGCCGCCACCTACTTCCAGGAGAACCTTCGCAGCATCCGCATCGCCCGGTTCGACTCCGATGAGCTGCTGGACTACCGCTCCTCCCGGCCCCGCGTCGTGTACGACGGCCGCCGCTACCGCACCGTGGAGATGCCGGAGATCGCTCTGCACCTCGTCTACGACGACGGCTCCCGCCCCTTCCTCCTCCTCGAGGGCCCCGAGCCGGACCTGCGCTGGAACCTGCTGGCGGGCGCGGTGGTCGCGCTCGCGGACACGTTCGGCATCGACCAGGTGGTGACGCTGCGCGCGATCCCGTCGGAGACCCCGCACACCCGCACCATCACCATGCTCACCCACGCCAACCAGCTGGCGCTGGGGGAGGAGCCCCCAGCCGACGGATCCGCCGACACCACCGGTGCAGACACCGATGGGCCGGGCGAGCAGTGCGACACCAGTGAGCATCCCGCCAGCGGCGACAGCGCGGACGCACAGGAGGGCATCGCCGCCACCGGGGCGGGCCCCGAGCAGGTGTTCGAGATGCCCGGCAGCTTCATCCCCGTGCTGGAGAAGGAGCTGCAGCGCGGCGGCATCCGCTGCCAGGGCTTCGTTGCGCAGATCCCTCACTATCTGACCCGTTCGCCCTACCCGGCGGGCACGCTCGCGCTGCTGCGCCGCGTCAGTGAGACGGCTGCCCTGGAGATCCCGCTGATGGAGCTGGGGGACATCGTCGAGGCGAGCCAGCGGATGCTGGAGGACGAGGTGGAGGACTCGCCGGAGCTGCAGGCGATGGTGAAGACCCTCGAGGGCGGCTACGATCAGATGGCTCGGGACAACGACGGCACCGGATACGTGCCGGACATGCCGACCGCGGATGAGCTCGGTGACCGCTTCGAACGGTTCCTCGCCGAGAACACCGACGACGACGGCACCAGCGGTCCGCCGAGCGGCCCCATCAGCAGCTGACAGGGAGGAGCGCCGTGGCACTGGGCGAAGTGAAGTGGTTCAACGCCGAGAAGGGCTTCGGATTCATCGACCTCGACGGCGGCGGCGCGGACGTGTTCGTGCACCACTCCCAGATCGACATGGACGGCTTCCGCACCCTCGCCGAAGGCCAGCGCGTGGAGTTCGAGCTCATCCGAAGCGAAAAGGGCCCGAGCGCTCAGCGGGTTCGTCCGCTGCCGAACTGACGGCTTCGCGGCGCAGCACATGGCCGTGCCGGATCATCCGCTGCACCTCCGCGTTCGGCATCAGGCGGACGCTGACCGCATCGGAGCGGATCGCCCGCTCCACCTCCGGCGGCAGCTCATCATCACTGCCGATCAGGATGCAGTTGGCGGTCCTCCTCTTCTTCAGCGCCGACGGCTCCGCGATCAGTGACACGTGCTCGAAGACGCGCGAGAGCGTGGCGAGCTCGTCGGAGATGACGGAGCTGGCAGGGCGCATCACGGAGTTCGCGAAGTAGAACCCGCCGGGGCGCAGCACCCGTCGGACAGAGGTTGCCGCCGTGAGGTCCTGGAGGGCGCGGGGGATCGTGCCGCCGGCGAACACATCCCGGATGACGAGGTCGAACCGGTCCTCCCGCCAGCCGTCGAGTGCGACGAGGGCGTCGTCGGCGCGCAGGGATATCCGCGGGGAGCGCGGCAGGTCGAACCAGGTGCGCACCAGGTCCAGGAGGGCTCCGTCGATCTCCACCACGCTGTTGGTGGACTGCGGGTACGCATCGGCGAGTGCGCGGGGGAGCGCCGCCGCGCCGCCGCCGAGGTGGGCGATCGCGAGCCGTCCCGCCTCGGCGCTGCTCTGCGGGTGGAGGGCGCGGATCGCGCTGAGGATCCAGCGCATGTACTCGAAGGACAGCACCTGCGCATCCGGGTGGATCATCGAGGACGGCATCCCGTTGAGGGTCACCAGCACGGACCCGTCGGTCTCCTGGTCGAGCCGCACCGTGCCGGTGTCGGTGGGGATCTCCCGCCCGAGGGGGAGGGATGGGGGG